>JACOMV010000032.1 GCA_014324065.1 Hormoscilla sp. SP12CHS1
ATCACTATTTACTGGGCCGTTTTACCAGAAAGTCATAACCGAGTTCCCGTGGGAGCGGGTCTCCGTGATAGTAGTCAGGATTATTTGTCCCGGTCGTATCCTATTCACCGTCCTATGTCTGCATATCCATAGGCATTACCCTAGGCATTGGCTTTTTAGGACATCCCTCCCACAGTGGCTTGCGCTTATCATCTAGCTTGTCCCCCTATCCCATCCTTACCCTCCCGGAGACAGCAACACTGGAGGTGAATTCGTTCCTCGGTATCATTCTTGATGCTTTTAGGCCCCTACACTACCCCGGGAGCTCTTTGAGTACGTTGTCAGCTAAGTTAAAGGGCTGACACTGGCTACCATATCCCTTTTGGGCCAGCGATACAGCCTTATTGCGCTGGTTCTGATTTACGAGACTTAAATAGGTTCGCTTATTCTAGCCATGAGCATCTTTCCCTAGCGGCGTCACCGGCTTAGGCTGCCAGCTAGCCTACATTTAAGTCCTTCTCTCTCAGGAAAGTCCATAACCAGTCTTTTACCCGCTGGGTGGCCCGACAGTCATCTTCATTGTAGCGAACGATCGCCTCACAGAAAGCCCGATCGCCCGTTTTCTGCCACTGATCGTACCAGTATAGACTCTGGGCGCCACTGGCATCGGAGTCCCGCCACTCAAACCCTACCCAACGGGCGATCGACTTCAGGGAGTAGCTTTCCACCGGTAGGATCGCCCCTTGAGTGACTAACTGATGTACGTCCTCCAACCTTGTGATTAGGGGTTCCCACTGGGGTGCTGCTGTCTGATAGAGCCTTGCTAACCGCCTCACGGTCTTGACTTCATAATCGTAGAAATGGAAAATGGGAGCGGACGGGTAGCGCCAGACTAACTCAAGAAACTGTTCCCAAATTAACTGCTCATCAGCCGGTTGTTCTGCTAGCAATGGATAAAACCGGTCTGTTCCCGAAGAGCGATCGACCACCAACAGCCCCAGCAAATAATCCAGATGCAGCTGTGGTTCTGCCTCTATATCAAAGTATATTTCTACTGGGGCTACTGGCAACAAGGTCAAGTCGGACTTGACCAGGGCCTTCCCTGTAAGAGTTGATTTCGCTTGCAGCACTAACTGCTGAGCGATCGGCCTGGACCACACCGGTTCCAGCACCGCCGGATCTACAGCCGAAAGCGATTCGGTAGTCGTCAGCCCCAGAGTTTGCAAATCATCATAGCGCGATTGACTCACTCCAGCCAACAGGGACAAATGAAGTTCAGACTTAGCAGTTGCATAGCAGCTGCTATACCAGCGACAGAGATTGCAGCGCTGGCGGGAGATAAACACCTCTGGTTCTGTCCGGGACAATAACATCTGGATACAGGCGTTGAGGGTCTGGAGAAACCGATCCTGCAGTTTTGCCAGATTTACCTGATAGTCACTTCTACCTCGTAGAATAAGGATTGAAGTTTCCGGCATCAAACCTTGCACTTGTGCCAACACCCAGGCATGAAACGCTGCTACAATCTGATAATCCAGCTTCGGACGCTTACCCAGTTTGATTTGGTGAGGGATGTAACTCCAAGCACCCAAGTCCGATTTTTCCGGAACGGTGGAAGTAGAGCATTTTACCAGCAAGTCTGGCCTACTCAGCAGGGTCACTCCCCGATCGTCAGGGTATAAGAGCACTCCTTTGTGAATGCAGTCAACCCCTTGAAGCATTAACTCCCTTGTTGCATCAGCTCCAGCTTGCCAATCTTCACGGATATACTTGATTTGGTGATAATTCCACTCATTGAGAACAGTTTGGTGGTGCTCCCAACTATCGCGCATCAGTTTGTGCAGATAGTCACTGGCTTGGTCTTGTCTCGATGGGTCTTCATAAACATCGAGAAAAGCACGCCGGTTACAGCGTTGGTAAAATAGCAGCAGTCGAGCATCAAGCAGCATGCCTTTAGATTAGCTTAAATCCCGTGATTGTGTCACTCGTGCATGACGATATCAGACTTCAACTAGCCTTGCTGTGCACGCTCCGGGACCCCTACGCTACCCGAGGGACTGCTGTTGGCAGAAGGAATATTTATCTTCCGTCCCGCTGTCCGGGAACTGGGTCAGAAAATGAAAACGCCCAAGCCTGCCCAGCGGACGCACAGAGGAACGAACTGCTGAGGGAGCTAGAACGGAAAAACATCGCGATCGACCTGGCCCCGATCGAAGCCCAATCGGCCACTCGGATCAAATCTGATCCGCGTTACCTGGCTCCCGCCTGGTAACGCGGGGTGATGAGCCACGAAATCAATACGCCCATGAACAGCGAAGCGTGTGATGGGCATGACAGAATTGCTATTAGACAGTCAACTGGATGAATAGCAGCGGGAGTACGTGCAAACTATCCGCAAAGACGATATCCTCGACTTCTCCAAGATAGAGGCAGGCTTGCTGGATCTCGAAGTTAGGGATGGTTTCGATCTGCGAGTGCATTGAGGACTGCCTAGATTTGGTAGCCCAGAAGGCATCAGAAAAGCAACTGGATCTGGCATACCTGATTGATGAAGGAGTATGCCGTTAAATTCACTCAGTTTGGAGAAGTGGTGGTCTCAGTTACGGCCTGCCTCAAGGAAAACAACTTGACTCGGGCAGTCAAACCAGGAAGACCAGAAATATGAGGTCATTAGAGCCGAAAGAGATACGGGCATTGGCATTCCAGAAAGCTGCCATCATCTGCTGTTCCAGTTTTTTTACCAGGTAGATAGCTCTTCGACGCGCCCATATCCAGGCATTGGTTTGGGTCTGGCGATCGCCAGACGTCTGGTAGAACTAATGGGTGGTAATATCTGGACTGATAGCGAGGAGGGCAAAGGATCGACATTTCATTTCACGATCGTTGCCCCTGTTGCCCCTGTTGCTGCTAGCAGAACTGTCCGGGTAGTTCTAGACAAAGTGCAAGCCATGCTTAGTGGCAAGCATCTGCTGATTGTAGAGAAGTTGCGACTAAGTACCCTAAAACCTACACATCTCTCATATTTGAGCGAAAAATCAGTAGGATAGGTGTCGTGAGCGGTAATTAAAATATTCGATAACTTCCGTGTTTTTGCGAGTATTGCTACGTTTGGTTGTGGTTACAGTTATAAAGATAAAGCGAATGATACTAATGTAATCCAGCAAGAAACGAGCATTGGGTGCTCGTTTCTAAATGAAACATGAGTATTATACCCCAGCCCAGGCAACTAACCTTTACCGGAGTACATCGGTGAGTCCCGACTAAGATGGGAGCGAGGAGGAAAAATCAAATCGTACAGGACACCAGTTGGGCGGCGCCGTTTCCTCAAAGGGGAAATTGTGCAGATTTGCAGGCATCACGTTACCAACTCCAACTATTGGCTATGCAAGGGTCTCAAATTATTCCCAACATAAAGATATTGAGCGACAACTTGAATACTTGCGCTACCACTATTCAGAAGCGTAATTTATTTCATAAATTGTCGGAGGGCTTAATTTTAGACGGCGAAAATGTAAGTCCTTTCTGAAACGAATTGTCAAGCAAGCTATCCAGCGGCTTGTCGTTGCCCACCGCAACAGACTCAGCCCTAAAGGCTACGAACTGGTTGAGTGGCTATGCTAGTACAATGCAGTCCAACTCGTGGTTCAGATCAGTCCAGAGCAAGAGCTTGTTCCGGATACTTTGTCCAGCATCCACTGCTTCAGTTCTCGGCGCTACGGCTTGGCTTAGTACCGAAAAAAAATCAGCGATAAAATACGAGAAGAACCCCTTCAAAAAAAGCCAAAAGGTTCCGCCTAACAGCATCCTAAAAATCCCCTTATTCCCCGAGCCAGAACTTCATGCTATTTGGAAGCAATGGATGGCAGCTTATCGCTGGGTTTACAACCAATGCGTAGAGTTCTATAACTCCAACCGAGTGTTGGCTGAAGGGCAATCTTTAGACCAGTATATACAAGGGTTGCAAAAATTACCAAAAAATCAATGGACAAAATGCTTGGCGTCAATCTTGCAAAGCTAATGGTGGCAAGATTTTGCTGCGGTTTAGATCCTGTAGAAGCAAATCGCAAGCTATTCAGTTTAAGAATGACGCTTACCGAAATGGCACTTGGTTTACCTCAAAGATTGGTAACCGGAAATTCACTGTTGCTAAAGGCTATGAACTGCCCGTTAATTGCGTTTACGGTACGGAACTGGTCTATCAGCGCGGGCAGTGGTTTGCTTGCTTTCCTCAGTATGTACCAGTAGTAGGTACTGGTTCTAACAAAGTAATTGTGCTCGACCCTGGAAACCGCACTTTCCTGACTGGCTACGATGGTGAAAATATCCTATAAATTGGCAAGGGCGACATCGGGCGGCTAACCAGGCTGTGCCTGCACCTTGACAAAATAATCGGGAGAAAAATGAAAGCCACTGGCAAAGCTAATAAGCGTTTGCAGTACAAACTGAACAAAGCAATTGAGCGGTTGCAGTTTAAGATCCGCTCGCTCGTAGATGACCTACATCGGAAAGCTGCAAGTATGCTTGTTAATAGCTACAAGCTGATATTTATACCCACTTACCAAACTTCGCAAATGGTCGTCAAAGCCAACCGTAAGATTAATAGAAAGTCAGTTAGAAATATGCTTACGTGGGCAATGGGTAGATTTGCTTCTCACTTGGAACAGGCAGCAAAGCGAAAAGGTGTACTAGTAGTGCGCTGTAATGAAGCTTACACTAGCAAAACTTGTCCCCTTTGCGGTCACATTCACAAAAAGCTAAGTGGTTTTAAAGTTCACTTTTGCCCGGCTTGCGGTCATAAAGCACGCTCCGGGCCCCCTCCGCTGCGAGGATTGGGTAGGCGCTCTCAACATCATGTTGAGGGCTTTGCAGGCTGTCGCCTTCGATGTCGGAAATGGCGTTATTACTATTTCTGATGCCGATGTTATACTTGCGCCTGATATTAGCTTTGTGAGGGTTAAAGGCAGCACAGTGTCACTAACAGAGAAATTCTCAGTCAAGTCAGACAGAATCTCGCTATATGAGGCTGTACAGCAGCCCGAAGCGATCGCACAATCGGATATTGGGAGTTGGTTGACCTGAAAGTGATAGCCCAGTAGCTGGCCCTGAACAGCGGAGGGGGCGTTACCCGGGGAGCTGGCAGATAGACAAAAATTCTGATATATACGTCACAGATGCTATCATTGTCTTTAGAGGAAAAAGCTACTGAGGAATATTCTGAATACCATAAGCAAATTGTAGCTAAATTAGAATGAATTTCAGTCCGGCAGTTGTGGCAGGATCGAAAGTGGGGGATTGAGTAGTGGAATACTAGAGGAATGTATTGTCAGTTGTTGATATGCTCCGGTGGTTAATAATAGAAATTATCTCCAACGCAGATTGAATATTTAAAAGAAACCATGAAAAACAAAAAACTATCGTTCGCAAGAAAATCATCCAGAGATCGCCGCTTTTATACAATATGAAGCGAGATGTCCAGAATCATTCAATGTCAACATTCATGCTGATGATGAGATGTTCACCTTTCTCCTGGATGCCAGGGCGTTCCCAGGCGGAGCCGTGGGAACGAGGGCGATCGAGACCGGGCCCTGTTGGCTTATTTCAAGTCAGGACAAGAGGTCATGACCCGAGTAGAGCAAATCATCAATTGGAAGTTTAAGGGCTGGGATAGGATGATGGAATCGGCTTTTCTGGATTTTGCTTGCGGTTACGGGCGGTTTACGCGATTTTTGGTGCAAGAAATGTCCCTCGATCGCATTTTGGTGTCTGATATTTACTCTGAGGCAGCAAGATTTGTATATAATAGTGCGGGGAGAATACGAAGATAAATTGACTATGGATTTGGGACCGAGAGGATATCTGGATAGTTGTATTTTGAAAGAAAATTATCAACTCAGATTGCAAGTTTGGGCAGCAAATATTCCTCCTGAAAACATTGTCGAAGAGTTGCGGATAAATGGCAAACTAAAGTAAACTTGTATGCCGAGGCAAGAGCGTCGGGATGTAAGTAATTTTTTTGCAGATAAAAGATATCTGCAGAGTGGGTGGGCAACGGAGTGTCAGTTGGAAAAAGCAAGTCAGATAGATCGGGACGATCGCCAGCTATCAGTGGGAACAACAAAGAATGAGTGCTGCACTTGAGTACCTTGGAAAAGGCTTTGTCCGGATCGCTAGCGATCAATAAACAGAATTTGATGACCCAGGTTTTAGAGATAATGGCAGGGGCTGTAAGCAGTGTAAAACAATTATTATCTGTGGCCCATGACCCCGAAAGCCGGATAAAGGGTTGTCTGGATCGGGTAGTGTGGCAGGGTAACGAACTATGGCTGGAAGGATGGGCCTCCGATATCAGCAAGAATGGAAAAATCAAGGAAATTCACATAATAATTAATGGTCAAGCACAACAGAAAAAGATATTCTTTGTAGAAAGACCGGATGTAGCCAAGTTTATAGGCGATGAACGATTTATAAATTCGGGGTGGATATGTAGATGTGAGTTGACGGCAGATCCAAAGCTGGTAGCGTAGGGTTCCCGGAGCGTATGGTAGTCAAAGCAATCAATAGCAAAAATGTTGAAAGAGTGCTATATGTGGGTAGCATAGAAGGAGCGTTAAAATTATGACAAGTGGTGGGACGGGAAAAACGATAAGCCATCGAGAAGAGTTTCCGGGGCTGATAAATAAGGCATATTTTAATTATGGCGGACAAGGACCAATGCCGCAAAGGGCAATAGAGGCGATCGCCGAGTTCTATCACCTGATCCAATATCTGGGACCATTTTCAGGCCAGGTGCATGACTTGCAGGAGTCTTCGGCATTGAGAACCAAAGAGGCGATCTCCAGTGAATTGAAGGTACCAACAGCAACGATTACCCTGACGGAAGATGTGACCGTCGGTTGTAATATTGCCATGTGGGGAATGGACTGGCGGGGGGGTGATCGCATGTTACTAACGGACTGCGAACATCCAGGTATCGTCGCCACTGCTAAGGAAATTAGCAGGCGGTTTGATGTGGAAGTTTCTACCTGTGGGGTGATGGCAACGTTAAATCAGGGCAACCCGATAGAAGTAATTGCTAGTGCGGTGCAACCTACTACCCGACTGGTAATACTCAGTCATATCCTCTGGAATACGGGTCAAGTATTACCTCTAGCTGAGATTGTTAAAGCTTGCAAATCAGTTAATAGTAATGTCAAGATTTTAGTAGATGCGGCCCAGTCTGTGGGGATTTTGCCCTTAAATTTAATTGATGAGGGGATTGACTTCTATGCCTTTACGGGTCATAAATGGTGGTGCGGACCAGAAGGCGTGGGTGGTTTATATGTCAGTCAGGAGGCGAGGGAAGATTTGCATCCCACCTTTATTGGTTGGCGGGGCATAGTCACGGATAATGCTGGCCATCCCGTAGGATGGAAACCCGATGGAGGCCGGTATGAAATTGCCACATCTGCTTATCCCTTGTATGCCGGGTTGCGCGAGGCTATCGGCCTCCATTCTGCCTGGGGAACGGCCCAAGAACGCTATCAACGCATATGTGAATTAAGTGCATATCTCTGGCAAAAATTGACCCAAGTAGAAGGGGTTATCTGCTTGCGGGAATCTCCTCCTCTATCGGGTTTAGTTTCCTTTCAGCTAGCTAATAAAAAGCATTGCCAGCTAGTGAAATTTTTGGAGACGCAGAATATTATGGTACGGACAATTCGCGATCCGGACTGCGTGCGTGCTTGCGTTCATTATTTTACCTTAGAGTCGGAAATAGAGCAATTGGTATCGCTAATTGCTAATCAATATTAAGAATAATAATTAGCAATTAACGATTAGCGAACGACAATTAGCCTCGTTGCCTGGCTCCGCCTGGTAACGCGGGAGTCAATTGGAGATACAAACAGGGCACGATTAAAAGAGAGATCGCAGTTGAGGCCGTCAAGCCAAAGGCGATCGCCATGCAGAGGGGAAACCAGACCGGAGCGCTCAGGGCCAAGGGAACCACACCCGCGATCGTGGTAATACTGGTAGTCAGGACAGGACGCAGGCGATCGCTTGCCCCATGTGCAGCAGCAGAACGCAGGTTCATGCCCCGTCGGCGATGAGAATTCATCGTTTCTACCATGACGATCGAGTCATTGACGACTATTCCCGTCAGAGCGATAATCCCAATTACCGCCGGGAAAGATATCGGGATCCAGAACAGAAAGAAGCCGCCAAAAGTGCCGATCAAAGCGAAGGGAATAGCTAGCATAATAATGAAAGGCTGGGTGAAAGAGCCAAACTGAATCACTAGGACAGCAAAGACAAGGAACAGCGCCAAACCTGCCATCTGTCCCGCCGAACCAAAAGTCTCGCTTTGGGTTTCCGCTTCTCCGCCGAACTTGTAGTCATAGCCCCCGGGCCAGCGGCGCTGCATTTTCTGCAACTGCGGTTCCAAATCTGCTAAAATCTCCCCGACCGTGCGACCTTTGGTCTTCGCCAAAACCGTGACCGTGCGTTGGGCATCTTGGTGGGTAATGGACAAAGGTGCTTGATCGAACTGGATTTCGACTACTTGGGAGGCGGTAATTGACCCGTCTGGGGAGAAGAAACGAGTCATCATCAGTTCCTCCATCTGGGTGGGTCCGCCAACTGCTCCACCACGGGAAGGCCATTTTGTACTGAGGTGAATTTCTAGGTCTTCCTCTCCACCCCCGATCGGGAAATCGCCGATATCGTTATTAGTCATCAGGTAGCGCCCCTGGAGGGAGAAATCTTCTGGAGTAATGCCATAGAAGTTCATTGCTTCTCGGCGGGGACTGAGTTTCACGTCCGGTCGTTCCGGACCCAGGTCGTCGCGGACATCTGCTGTTCCCCGAATCTGTCGCAAAGCTAGCTGCACGTCCCCAGAAATGCCGCGCAACAGGTCCATGTCGCTGCCCGTTAGCTCAATGGCGATCGGGTCTCCAGCTTCTCCCGATCGCTCAAAGTTCACTACTAAAGACGTCCCCGGATAGTTGCGAACGAGCGCTTGTAACTCCGACCGCAGGGGGTCTATATATTCAAAGGACAATTTTTCGCGTTCTGCTTGAGGTACAAACATTGCCGAAAAGCCCACTAGGTAGTTGCCCGTGCTAGGTTTGATGCCGCTTTCTTGTACTAGGTTACTGCGCTGACCGACGAATTTGACTACCGTTTCCAAGTAATCCTTGCTCCGCAGAATTTCCCCCACTTCATCTGCTAATATTTGGGAACTGTCGAGGGTAGTAGTGGGGGGCAGTTCGATGTTGATGCTCAATTTGAGTTTGTCCGAGTCGGGAAACAGAGTTCCCGGTATGTTTCCCACCAGAATTGTCGTGCAGACAAACAAGGCGATCGCCCCCATAGTCCAAAGGCGGGCAGTAGTTTTGTTGCGGACAGTGGAGCGCAAACTCCAATGGATAAACTTCTCGGAAGCGGCTTCCGTAAGTTTGTCAATGAAAGTCTTTTTCGCGCCGCCTTTGACATTAGCGAGGAGGTAGCGGGAGAGAGGGATATCTACAAAGAGGGCGATCCCGTAGCTGATTAGCAAGCAAGTAATGGCACTAATGGGAATCAAGCGGATAAATTTGCCCATGGTGCCGCTAATTGCCATCAAGGGGGCCATGGCCAGGATTGTAGTCAACTGACCGGAAAAAGCTGGCACTGCGTAGGTTTTAACAGTTTTCAAGGCCGATTGCTCGAAAGACAGACCTTCAACGAAAATCCCATCGTGCATCCCTTCCATCATCAGGATGAATACATCTACAAGGAGTCCCAGGGCGAGGATCAGACCCACTTGCACCATCGTGTTCAGAGTGTTGCCGAATATCCAAAGGACCGCGATCGCCCCCAGAAAGGTGAGGGGAATAGACAGGCCAGCGATGATGGCTTCGCGCCAACTAAGGGCCAACAATAATACGATAAAGACGGCCAAAACTCCTTGCCAAGCATTATTAAATAGATTCTGCAGTTCCTCGTTGATGATATCTGCATCCGTACTGACGATCTGGTATTCCATCCCGTAGGGCCAGATTGAGGGATTTTGTCTGGCCTGCTCTAGGGCTGCTAGGCAATCATTAATCACTTTAATTGTATCCGAACCCGGTACCTTGACTACATCCACGTTAATTACCGGTTTAAACTCCCCCCCATTACCACTAATAAAAGCGCGAGTCTGTTCTCGTTCCAGGTCGCGACGGACTTCTGCTACTTCTGAGAGGTACACCACCCTTCCTTCCGTACCCCCCAGGCGGGTGACCGGTAAACTGCGCAGGTCGGCTTCGGTTCTAAAGCGACCGTAATAACGCACTTGCCTGCCTATTTGGTCGCTCTCTATCTGGTCCCAGGGCAGGTCTCGGTTGCCTCCGGTAATCGCATCTCTCACCTGAGTCGGAGAAATATTCAGAGTCAGGAGGCGATCGGGCAGCAGCTGCACGTGGATGACCTCTTTGCGATCGCCACTCAGGTCAACTTTTCTGACATTGGGGACTTTTTCTAACAGTTCTTCGATCTCTTCGGCAGCGCGACTCAGGACTGCCTGGTCGATATTGCCAAACAGGCCCAGGCTGAGAACGGGGGTATCTTGGGCCGATATTTGCTCGACTTTGGGCTCTTCGGCGTCCGAGGGCAAATTCAACTCTGCCGAAGCTTCATCGACTTCTGCTCTCACCTGGGCGATCGACTCTGCCACCGGAGCTTCGACGCGGAATTCAATTTTAATTTGCGAACGGCCATCGAATGAGGCACTACTGAGTTCCTTGAGTCCCTTGAGGGATTTGAGTTCTTTCTCTAGCTTATCCGTGACCTGGTTCTCGATCGTTTCTGGATCTGCACCTGGCCAAATAGTCGTCACGTTGGCTAAGGCTTGATTGATATCTGGGTCCCCTTCTTTCACCATTGTCGCCGCTCCTATCAGCCCTCCTATTACCAATAGGACGCACAGGAGTATGGCAAAAACCGTGTTCAGGAAAAAGAACTTGGCGATCGGGGATGCTTTGCTGACATCGGGAACATCATGTTCTTCGTTCATTATTCATTGCTAATTGTTCATTGCTAATTGTTCATTGCTAACTATATAGTGCAATTTTCCCCTGAAAAACAGCTCTTCTTTCGACTGAAAATGCTGGCCCTGGGTTACAGGAAATACTTGCCTCGATTATCTTCTCCCGATCCTCGCTGAAACCCGCGCTATGACAATAAGTTCTCCCAATAACAACGGAGCTGTCTAGCCTTGCTAATTTATTCATCTCCATTCTCAATTTTTCATTCTCAATTCGACCTTCTCAATGAACAATTTTCCTATTCAATCACCTCCACGGGGGCTCCATCCACGAGACTATTTTTTCCCTCAGTCACGAGCTGTTCCCCTGGTTGAACGCCATCGATAATTTCCCGTTGGGAGATGCCACGAATGCCCGTTTTTATCTGGCGCTGTTCTACTATTTTCTCTTGTTGATTAACTACAAAAACATGAGGTTTTTGGTCCCTCCATACAAAAGCATTGAAGGGAGCAGTTGTAGCATTCAACTTTTCTTCTACGGCGATCCAAGCCGAAACGCGAGCCCCATTCTTGAGGTTTTGGGTGCCTTTATTTACCCTGATTTTTACCTCGATCGCCCGACCCCCTGGAGTCACTGAAGGACTGACAGAGAAGACAATCCCTTCGGCACTAGCCAAATCTATCAGATCTGCGCTCGTCATAGCTTCAGGGCTGTGAAGCCGTTCGTTGGCAATAATGAACGCGCGTTGACCCGTTCTGACCCTAGCACCATCGAAAGCAGGCAATTCTACATCGACCTCAAACTCATTCGGGTCGATCGCGATTATCGGCACGGACTCTACTATCTGCTGATAGTCACCTGTGGCATTGATCCGCTGGGGCGTCCAATAGTCCCCTTCTTTGATGTTGAGATGGGCGATAATGCTGTCAAAAGGGGCGACTATCTCCGTGTCTTCCAGGATGACTTGGGTTTTGTTCAGGGAGGCGATCGCCGATTTAATTCCCGACTGCGCTGATTCTACCTGGGCCTGTTGGGATAAGACTGCCGCCTGAGCTGAAGAGACAGCGCTCGACGCTGCCCTTATTCCTGCATCTGCCGCTTTCACCTGCGCTCGTGCAGCTTCAACCGCCGCTTGAGCTTCCGCAAACTGGGTTTCTCTGGTGTCCCGCTCGCTCTTCGATACGACGCCGTCTTCCCAAAGTTTCTGGTAGCGGTTAACATCGGTCTGGGCGAAATCGCGATTAGCTTCAGCTCTTTTCAAGTCCGCTTGGGCAGACGCTAAAGAAGCTTCCGCTCTTGCTTTTTCAGCTTGGGCCTGACTCACCGCCGACTCCGACTGCCTTAAAGAAGCCAGGGCCGTACTCAACCGCTGCTGGGCATCCTGCCGCTGGGCCTGGGCCACCGTCACATCCGAAGCCAGTTTGCGAGGGTCTACCTGGGCTAGCAGGTCCCCTTTTCTCACAAAATCCCCCGTTCGCAGCTCGCGGCCATTTACCTTCTTCACATAGACGATCGTCCCTTCTGCCTCAAAAGTGAGATGCTTGCGGAGCACCGCCTCCACAAAACCGTCGCTGAATACCCAAGCTTGGATCGGGGCTATTTGCGCCCGCGCTGCCCGCACTGGTAGTTTCGCCACCGTGGCCGCCGCACTTGCCTCTATCTGTGCTGGCTGATTTTTCAGGCGGTGGGAGGCGATCGCCCCTACTCCTAACACCACTGCTACTAATGGGACCATCCACAGGAGCCTACGCGCCAGCGATAGTTTTCCCTTACCCCCATAGGCATCATTTTCTGCGCTGGCAGGCGAGACGCCCGCCCTACGCAATTCTCTTGTGTCCCGTGAAGCTTCTACCACACTTACTTTTTCCTTGTGGGTTACATCCGATGTTTCCATTTCCTTTGCCTCCTGCTGAGAGTCTCTTTCCTCGCACCATTTTTTTCTCTATTATATCTCGATCAAATCCGATCTACTGACAACTGACAATTCAAAATTCTGGCATTGACAACTGACAACTGACGACCCTGGTGTCAAGGGAAGCAGGGTAATGATTAAAATCAAGGTCAATAAGAAGGATGAATTATGGGAGCATGTCCAGTGGCATCTGGAGTGCCAAAACCCGGAAATAGCACGAAAGTGGTGTTCCCGCCTCTGGACAGGAAGTCTGCTTGCAGACTCGATCTAATGCTGCCAGTCCTGGGGCTGGTTAAGGGCAAAACGGCCACGCAACTCAAAATCGATCGGGGATCTTCGATATCTCTGCTCCTTGCTCTTGTCCCAGGGGACATACGGCACACAGGAGACATCGCCGCCAACTCCGGAGGCCAAACCGGGTATGAGCAGACTGCACTGCTGACCAGTGACCTGTGAGCAGTTATCAGTGAGCTGCTACCAGGCCGAGTGACGAGGCGATGTGCGATGCGTAGTGCGAATACGATGTCCCCGGGGACATCGAGCGCGCAGAGCACATATAGTACTGCGATCCTGACAACTGACAACTAACAACTGACATGGTAGTCGCTACCTGGGGGGTTTGGCGGCCAGGTATTTTTCCAGTGCTTCTTGAATCACAGCCTTAAATTCCTCAGGCTGCCAAGGCTTGGTGACGCATTTGAAAACATGGGAGAAGTCAATCTCTTCTCCTTCATCACCCAGTTTGTCATGGTCGTAGCCAGTGAGCAGAATACCAATTGTATCGGGGAAGCGGTCTTTTGTCTTGCCCAAAAATTCCACCCCTGTCATTTCTGGCATACTCTGGTCGGAAATAATCACCGCCATTTCGCCTTCCGTATCCATAATTTCCATCGCGCTGGCAGGACTGTCGGCTCTAAATACTTGAAATTCACGCCCAAACGTCCTGTACAGTAAGTCCAGGTTGTCACCCTCGTCATCTACCACCAGTAGTCTAGGTTTTTTGGGCATCTCTCAACTCACTCCGCCAATCTGTACCCTGCGTAACTTGACATGTATCTGTCAGACAATAGCAAATACTGCCGCTTTGTCAAGTGACGCAGGCTGTGTCTACCGGGGCGAGGTATCTCCTGAGAGCGCTATCGCACGTTCCCACGAACGAGGGAGGAGACATCGTACTCGGAGACACAGCTGGTTGCTTTGCATTTTAGCTTTTCTTCTGCTTGGATAGGCAGTCAGTTAAGTACATGAGCAAAATTAATTTCACTCCCGCCCTCGCGCTGATGCACCCTGCTTGCATTGTGAGATGCACCCCCTCTATCATAGACGCTGACAACTGATAACTGACAACATTAACAATTAATTAGTCGGACAAACGTTCTTGACAACGATCTAGATAAATGCGGGCTACTGGATCTGCGGGGTTTTGGCGCAAGCAATCGGCAAACATTTGGGCGGCTTTATGGATAGACTTGCGATAGTATAGCAGTAAACCTTCTTCAAATATTTTGATGGTCTCTAATTTCGCCTGTCGCAGTTCGGGAGGATCGCCGTCAAAGACTTCAAAGACGGCCACCTATGAAAGATTTTCCCTTCACTTTCACCCGACCGATCAGGCGCATCTTATACTGCATGGGGTCTGACAAACTGGCAAAAGTATAGTAAGAGATTAACAAAGACACTCCATAGGTTTTGGTTAAGTTTTCTAAGCGAGATGCTAAATTGACAGCATCGCTAATGACAGTGCTATCCATGCGGGAATGTCCCCCGATCGTCCCCAGCATCAGAGAACCTGTATTGATGCCAATGCCGATTTTCACCGGTGGATAACCAGAATTGGCGCGATGTTGATTATATTTTACTATACTTTGCAGCATACCAACTCCGGCATTAACAGCATCATCGGCGTTGCCGCTAAAAAGTGCCATAATTGCATCGCCAATGTATTTATCAATAAAGCCATGATTTTCGAGAATCACGGGTTCTAGGCGAGAAAGATAGGAATTGATAAATTTGAAATTCTGCTCCGGTGTCATGGTTTCACTTAGGGTAGTGAAGTCGCGAATATCATAAAATAAAATCGACATCTCCTGCTGGACTTGATCTCCTAATTGGACACGACAATGCTTTCTTTGTGCAAAAACTGGAGAAATTCCCGGGGGACAAAGCGACTGTAGGCGATATTGAGAGTAGATATGCGCAGATGAGTTTTTATTCTGGCTAGGAGCGTTTTTGGAAATGGGTTTAGTCAGATAATCATTGGCACCAGCATTAAATCCTTCTACTAGATTGTTGACTTGATTTTTGGCGGTTAACATGACCACAGGGAGTTCGTTGGCTGGGAACTAATCGCGGATTTTATGACAGACTTCATAGCCAGTCATGCGCGGCATCATCACGTCTAGTAAGACTAGGTCGGGTTTGAAACCCCGATCGAGCATTGATAAAGCATCTAGACCATTCTCGGCCAGGGCGAGACTATAATTTTCTAGGGAAAGATGGTTGACCAGTACCTGAAGATTCACTGGCTCATCATCAACTATCAGGATTTTGAACTGATGAGGCTGTTGACCGTTGACTGTTAATTGTTGATTGTTGCTTTGTGCTGGCTGGTGCATTATGCTTTCACGCCAATTGACGATCGCGCGATCTGTGACGGTGGCGGGGCGATCGCTTGTTTTCGGGGCTCTGCCTGGGGCTAATGGTAGGGTAAAGGTAAACCGGGTGCCCTCGCCCACGATCGAGGAGACGCCAATTTCTCCCCCGTGCAATTCTATTAGCTGTTTGGTGATGGTTAAGCCTAAACCGGTGCCTCCGTATTCCCGGGCTGTGGAACCGTCCGCTTGTTCAAAAGATTCAAAGATGCGGTCTAATTTATCCTTGGGGATGCCGATGCCAGTATCGGACACGGAAATTGCTAATTGTTCGTTGTCGATCGTCGAGCCAGCATTGCCATCAACTATGAAGGATGGACCGTGAATAGTCTTGGCGGAGATTTCCACCATGCCGCTATTGGTGAACTTGATGGCATTGCCCACTAGGTTGTGCAGAATCTGTTGCAGGCGATTTTCATCGGCATATACTAGAGATAGCTCCTCGGGAATAGCGTTAATTAGCTGCAAATCTTTGTTGCCAACCAGAGATTGGCTGAGGGAAATCACAGAGTCGGCGATTTCTCGGATCCCCACTGGCTTGAGTAACTATATGGGGCGTCCCTAGGTAACTGCGCAGTTTTTGGTCAACCCGATCGGTTATTTCGCTACGCAGTTGGGTGGCGACATCGTTGACGGCTGTTTGCCCCTTTTTAATCGAGAGATATCCCGTCAGCCCCACCGCCGCACAGATCTGGAGCACGAAGGGTACGACCAGGACCGTGCGCAGGTGAACTTTTTCAGAAAATTTAGAAATTAAGTGGTTTAGAGATTGCATCCAATCATCACCTTGGGGATAATTAATCTATACTCTAATTGGCCATCCACCCTGATAAGCTGGCACCCCTCTAAGCTGTCGTGCATTTAAATTGCATAGGCCGATCTTCTGAAAGCCTTGCCCAGCCCAATGCAAGAATTTTGAATTTTGAATTTTGAATTGCTTAGTGGGGTGTTTCTGAATATTATTTTAGCTCAATTACCGGTAATGTGAACGATGATTTCTCGGGGATGTCCCTGCTGCCGGTGCTCCCAAAGGTATATTCCCTGCCAGGTTCCTAGCAGCAATTTTCCTTGATGAATGGGGATCTGTTCTGATGTCTTGGTGAGGGCTGTGCGAATATGGGCAGGCATGTCGTCCGGTCCTTCTAGATCGTGAATGTAGCTTTTGTCATCCTCTGGCACTAGCTTGGCAAAGAAGTTTTCCATGTCTTTGAGCACGTCTGGATCGGCGTTTTCTTGGATCAGCAAGCTAGCTGATGTGTGACGCAAAAATATGCTACATAGTCCTGTTTGGATCCCTGAATATGTGACTATTTCTTGCACTTTAGATGTGATGCGGCAAAAGGATTTGCCTCTGGTTTTGATTGGCAGTTGCTGTTGATAATGACTCATCTTGGTACTCGGTCAATTTTTATGTCATACTCTGAAAATAGTTGGCTACTTCTCGGGCGATCGCCTGGCTGCCATTTTTATCCAACGGTGACTGCTGCCGAGGGGGCTGGGGTGCTTGCCGCAGGAACTGCCAATTGCTACAGTAAAACTCTGCGGGGGTAATAATTTGATGATAACTATAATCTTGAATGCCAGCCAGCAACAGAGGTGCTTCGGCAAAACTCTCCCTGGTCAGAGAGATAATGGGTATTTCCAGTCGCATAGCTTCGGCAAAGGTGCTGTATCCAGGTTTAGAAATGACGCGCCCGCAGGCAAGCATTAAGTCTAGGGGACGGTATTCTCTACCGGAAATTTTCAGTAAATTGGGTAAGTCAGGTGCTTGTCGATCCAGGGTGATGAATTGCCAATCAGGAAACTGTGGCAATATTTGGTAGGGAATGGCCTGCAAACTCAGTCCCCCAAAGGTGAGTAAGATGGTTTTTTCCCGAGGTGCTGTTAGTTCCAGGCGATCGCGGATTTCGGCAGCAGGATAGCGCGGGTTGCCGCCAGTTAACCCGACATCGGTGATATTCTCAAAGGCTGTCATGGGTTCGGAGAGGGGCAGGCGAAATAGGCGATCGCACTTTTGGTAAGACTGGGCAATCCAATGGGCAATTTCGAGAAACTCACCGCCCCAATCTCGATAAATAAAATCCCAACTGAAATTACTCAACATCCAACAGGGAATCCCAGCGGCTGTGGCAATTTCCGCTGCCAAGGGGGGGATATCAGCCAAAACTAGACCTACCCGATTTTGACGGATATAACTGACTTCTCCGGCGACAATTGATTTTTGTTGAGCGCGAATATGCCACAATTTTTCTAGGGTTGCGTCCTTATCCATTGTCAAGCTATCAGATTGAATCACGCCCACGTCGAAGGCCCGGGGGCGATGAATGAAATCCCCGGGAATGTAGGATTCTAGCAACCATCGCGGTGCGGCTGTCACCAGAATCAGCAGCAGTTCGAAATATATCTGCTTCAGGGCTGCGGCCACCGATGATGCTCTCACAGCATGACCGAATCCGTGATTGGTGATGGCGATGTATAAAACAGGTCGGGGCATAACTAGGTGTTAGGCGCTAGGGGTCTGTTGGAGTTACCATCCTACATTAGCAGCTAAGGAGTGAGACCATCTATATAGATCGGGTGCATATTGGCGTCGCAGCCGCCCGAACCCGTTCCCAGGCAGAGCCGTGGGAACGAGGGGTCCGGCTACAGGAACAAAGCCCACGCTCCGGGCCCCCTCCGCTGCGCAGGGGCTAGATGAGAAAAGTGAGATGCACCCTATAGATCTAAATCCTTTGCGATCGCTGGCCAGGAGACAAGGGGTTGTAACGACCACAGGATAACTGGTAGGGTGGTCACCGCGGCGAGCATAGCCCACCAGGGACAGCCTTGCAGTTCTGACTGCGAACAGCGCCAGCGTGTCCGATCGCGCCCTATCCCCAACAGAAAAGCGATCGGGTGCATCCCATATTTGCCTCGCCGCCCGAACCCGTTCCCAGGCAGAACCGTGGGAACGAGGGGCCCGGCTACACGAACAAAGCCCACGCTCCGGGCCCCCTCCTCGCAGCGGAGGGTTCGTTACCCGGGGAGCTGGCAGACAGCGAAAGGGTCAGCTCATCTACCTGGTTTCTGGGTCATACTGATACTCATCGCCACCTGCTTTTGCGGGTAAACTTTGCCCAGATATCAAGCTTCTTCAATATGGTGTACCCAGGAAATATTGAGGTTTCTGGCAGCATCAGCAATTCGCCGATCTGCTGTCCAAAATTCTGCCTCTTGGGACTCAGCTAAGGCAAGGTAGGCAGCATCATAGGCGACGATCTGATTCAGTCTCCCTGCCCAAATAAGCGCTTGTTGGTGAAGTGCAGGCGTGGGCGGTACTTGGGGAATGTTCATAGATAGAATATCTTGCATATCTTCTACCGCCTCTTCAGAAGAAATACTCCTGGTTGCAACAGCCTTGCGGAGAGTGGAAGCTACCTCATAAGACCATAAGGTAGGCACTAGCAGTTCTACATTTTGCTGTTCCCATTCTGCCATCTTGTCGATCGCGGCTTGGGAATAGGGTAGAGAAATCACTAGCGCTATGAATATATTTGAGTCTGGCATGATTTTCATGGTTCACCTCTCATTACCTTGTCAATTTGTTTTTCTCGTTCGGCCCGGACTTCGGCAACTAGATCCCCTGGATACATACCGTGCTGGCGATGGTATTTGATGCGCCGCTGGGTTAAACGATCAAGGATTTCCAAGTTGTGCTGTTTTTGCTTTTCCCGAGTTTCTAGCCCTAAGCGCACCATTTCTTGTGCTAGATCGGAAATGCTGCGACCTTCTTGACTGGCCATTTGGGCGAGGGTTTCATATTGTTCTGGAGCCAATAGCACATTATGAGTAGCGGTTTTTGTCATCTCGACCTCTTCACTATCTGAACTATTGCTTCTATTGTAGATTATAGCTAGCATGGATGGATATTGTCAAGTCTCCAAGAAACCGGGTTTCTGGGTATGAATAATTCTCGATCGCTTGCCGAAATATTGGGTTGCGTGCTAAGGCGATCGCTCCTGACGGCTGGTACGTAGACTCGCAAGAACCCATTACACTAAATGATAGCGAGCCGGAACCAGATATTGCGATCGTGCGAGGCGATACCCGCGATTATCTCGATCGCCATCCGGGTGCGCGAGACTTAAGTTTAGTGGTGGAAGTTGCTGACTCTACCCGGGAACGCGATCGCACTTTGAAACAACGCCTCTATGGGCGGGCGGGAATACCGGTTTATTGGATTGTTAATCTTGTGGAAAGGCAACTTGAAGTTTATTCCCAACCGGTTGAGCTTCCGTCAGGGCCACTTTATCAGCAGCGCCAAGATTACAGCCTGTCCGATGCAGTTGAGGTGGCGATCGGCGATCGGACTGCGGGTTCCTTGAGGGTGCGGGACTTGTTTCCATAGGGCGATCGCGCTTGCGCCATTGGAGATTAGCCTCATGGCCCGCCAGGGGTTATGGCGATCGGCGCAAGATGTAAGTATAATGTATGGTAAAACGATTCTAAGTTCACATTACCGTTAACTACCTCAGACAACTATGCCTGATATGTCTATTTCCTACCCGGACTCCTTACTCATTACCTCGGGCAAATCACCGCAAGATTTAGAAGCAGAACTGGTCTTCTTGCTGGCAGTCAAACTGTATGAGTTACGGCGGTTGTCTCTAGGCAAGGCCGCTGAATTTTGTCACATGAACAAAATCCAATTTATGTTTGAACTCGGACGAATGAAAATCCCGGTAATCAACCTAGATGATGACCAAATAGCTGACGAATTACGTGATGACTAATGCTGCCATTATCGCCGATAGCAGTCCGCTCATTTCTATAGCTATTATCGAACAGCTAGAACTTTTGCCTCAGCTATATCAGCGGATCTTGCTTCCTCCTGCTGTATGGGATTTCGATCGGGTATTTCTGGGCCGATCGCACGCTTTCTCCGGCAGCAAAGCCATCTGGACCACCAGTCGCGTCTACAAAAAGAAAACCCGCGCTGGCGGGTTTTCCTATTCAAAGATGATATTGTTAACAGAATGGAAAGCGATCGCGCTTGCGGTGGGGGATGAATTAAGAAACCCGGTTTTTATTCCATACCGGGTTTCTTAATTGCTGGTGAAACCTCCCCGCAGTCTGTTGCGCATTAGTGGGCGGTGCCCACCCTACTTTTACCATTGCCATCTCGTACTGTTGACAAAGTACACTGCAAGGGTTCAGAATCATCCACTTGGAAATAAAGCTTTTCAAAAGTCCCTCTTGGAACTATTTGGGCAAGTTCGCCAATAATAAGAAACATCCGGCTGACATTCCAGCACCCCAACCTGACGAAAGCTACAGGCGCCTATTGAGAGGAATGCCGTATCAAACAAGTTAACGGCAAATAAAATTATGCCTTTATCGCACGAACGATCGTATCCTGTAGGCATGGAGGCGATCGGCATCCGTCCTTTATAATAATAACCACTCGCCTGTTTATAAGCCCGATCGTTATTCAATTCTATATACTCTTCCCAACTGACGATCGCCCATATGTCTGTGGGTAATTGTGTGGACGTAGTTTTCATGTAGTACCTCGCTCCTGGTTCTTTGACTGACTTCCTGTTAGCCCTAGCCCCCAGGCGCTTCAAAGCGCCGCGTCCCCAGGCGGTCCCCAGCGAACTCGGTAGGAGTCGGGTTGAAAACCGACTAAAAATAATATAGAACAATATTGCGATCGCTCTCAATCAATTATATGATTTATGCAGGGGGGAATGCGATCGCCTCTTTTTTATGATTCCCCCGATCGCCCGTACCAAATATATTTGTTGACTCATACTTCAAGTCGTTCCTGTTCGATCGAGTATAACACAATTATAGCAAACCTGGAGGAGGCGCTATCTCCATTCTCCGATTTTTCAAGTCTACCACTGGCACAATTTCCTTGACAAAGGGAATCAAAACCGTAACTGGTTTCCCTGGTTTTGGCCGCTTTTTTCTAATTTTACTCTTTCTATTCGGAATGGGGGCATTTGACTTCTCCGACGGCAGTTCTGGTTGTTTGTGCAACTGCACTTCTAGCAGATCGTTCCCCGCTGGTATTATATCTACTACAACACCGATCGCCTCTCCTGTCAGTTGGTTAAATACTTCCAGTTTCAGCAAGTCTCTCACGTGATATTCGTCCTCTTCCAGGGTGGGGCGATCGCTTTCTGGCACCAATAATTTAGCATCTCGCAAAGCTTCCGCTTGGTCGCGATATTCTATCCCTGCCAATTTTACCACATATAAACCCTTCCCCGGAATATAGCGTCCCCCCAGCAATTCTACCGGTTCGGGTTCCCGATCGCCCTGTTGTAGCCATCTTTTTCCGGGTTCGAGAAACCGTTCGGGAAAGTCAGTATTAGGATAAACTCGCACTGCCCCATCCAGGGCGTGGGGCGCAACTACTGTACCAATTTCTATCCATTCTTCATTGCTCATTTGTCAATTCGTAATTTTTATTAAGTATCGTTTGTAGTGAGGACTTTAGTCCTCATCCGCGTTTGTAATGAGAACTTTAGTCCTCATCCGCGAGTTAGGGAGATAAGGACTAAAGTCCTTACTACGAACCTTTATTTACGAACCTTTATTATTATACACTTCTTCTACAACTTTTGCCAACCGACTTATTCCCGTTACAATTTCGTCATTCGTCGCCGTCAAGCTAATTCTCATGCACTCTTGCTTGTGTTGCCATTCTGACCGCAAACCTGGGAAAAATGGACTCCCTGGCACTACGATCACTCCTACTTGCTTCAGCTTTTCGTAAAATTCCCAATCAGTCATTGGTAAATCTTGCAACCACAACCAGGCAAATATTGCCCCTTCCCCCCGATGCAGGAACCAGGGTAATTCTTTGGGCATTACTTCATCCAATGTCGATTCGACAATCTCGAACTTTTTCTGGTAAAATGGACGTATTACCTCATCTGATATCTTCCCGAGTTTACCTGACTTAATCGCTAAGGCCGCGATCGCCTGTCCGTAGCGGGAAGAATGAATGCACAAATTTGTCTGAAATGACTCCAACACTCGCAGCAGTTTGGATGGTCCGATCGCAACACCAATCCGTTCTCCTGGCAGTCCCGCCTTTGATAAACTCAGACAATGGACGATATTATCTCCAAATACTGGCGTCATACCCGTGAAGTTCAGGGCCGGATAGGGCGGGCCATAAGCCGAGTCGATGAACACTGGTACATTAGAGGCGATCGCGCCAATTTTGTTCACTTCATCATCTGTCAAAACATTTCCCGTGGGGTTGCAGGGGCGAGAGAAGATAACGCAACCCGTATTTTCGGTAATTTGCAGTTGACTAAAGTCTGGGCGATACTTGAACCGATGGGATGTCATTTCTATAGTTGGTTTATAGGCATATACTACATCTGGGGTCAAGCTAATCGATCCGTATCCCGTGTAATCTGGACTCAATGGTAACACAATTTGCTTGAGGGTGCCATCAGGGGTATAGCCGCCAAAGACATTCGCCGCAAAAAAATAGATTGATTGACTTCCATGCGTAATCAGGATATTGCGATCGCCCATTTCCCACCCGTAGCGCTGGTTAAAATCATCCTTGACCGCCTCAATCAAAGGCTGATATCCTTGAGATAGGCCGTAGCGACAAACCACCTCGCCGTATTCCCGACTAGATAGCAGTTCTGCCGTACAATCACGCCACAACTGCTCTACTTCTGGTAATATAACTGGATTGCCCGCACTCAAATTAATAAAATCTTGCCCTTTACCAGCTTGTAAAGTTTCAATGATATCTTTCATAATTGCCCGCACCCCGCTGAGGTGGGACATCTTCACGCCAAATTGAGTCAGTACAGGTTCCATAGGTTTTTTCTTGTTTTTCTCCTACCGGTTCTTCGAGCTGGGTTTTCCCAGCCGTTTCTCCATTCTAGTATATGCTGAGTACATCATACCAATATTTGAGTAAACCTAAGCTAGGATGGTGTTATAGTAACATGACGTCGCAATAATCCGCAGAGGGTTTTAACTGAGTTCTTGCACCATTCTCGATTAGCCTCATGGCCCGCCGTGGGTTAAAACCCACGCGCGTTACCAGGCGGGAGCCAGGTTTCGAGGCGCCAAGTGGGTTAAAACCCGACGGGTTTTGACCGCACCCAATGTCAGATTATGTTGGATTACAATAGAGCAAATCCCAGTATCTACCGGACCTATGCACCGGCGATAAACCTATGGAACTTGAAGATTTCTTCAATCTCGCCTCCGACATCGTTTACGCTAAGACTGGCAAACACCTGAACGACCAACACGAGCAATGGAGGCGCTAGAACAGTTAATTGAACTTGCTCTGATGCTGATGGGAACAAATACGTTTAAGAACTCTCTGCTTTCTCTGGAAAGGCGATCGCTCCTGGAAAAGCCCTCACAAAACGGTAACTCGACAGTTTTCTACCTGGCGCCTGTCCTGAGAGAATATTTGCAAAATAAATAAAATGTAGCGAAGGGTATTGAAGGCCCTCGTAAGGTCAGAATTAGGAAAACCCGTACTCAATACTTCTCGGTTAACAATCTGTCATTGCGAGGGGAAAACCTTTGCCGACATTTTAGGGATCCAAGTGACGATCCCCCCGTTAGCGCAGCGGCCCGACGACAACGCTCTGTCTCCGGTAGTTGCCAAGGGGAGGCCGAGCCTCACCAAGTGCGTTCCCACGGACGGAGAAATTTTTGTTCCCTTTGATCCACTTCCCCACTCACTAGCTGGGCCACACAAGCAGAACATTCTCCTTGCTTGCATCCAGATGGTAAGCGGATCCCAGCCTCCTCTGCTATGTCGAGGATATACTCGTTCTCGGGAACCTCGATCGCGCGAACGCTGCGCGAAAAATCGAGACCAATTTTATCATTCACCAGACGCACTTGATAAGCTGCCATAATATCTCCAGCGGACTTGATTTATCGGGCGATCGCCCCTAAACCAATTGAAAAAGAATTTTGAATTCCGCGCAGCGGCACTAGGCACCGCCCACCCTACCAATTATAGCTGCTGGAGATATGATTCCCTCGTTCCCAGGGAGACCCTGGGAACGAGCAATCTGAGGCTCTGCCTCTTGTGAGCTTGTGATTTCTGGGACTCCTATGTGCTCCGCCGTCGAGGCCAGGAGGCAGAGCCTCAACGGAACGTGACCAGGGAGACAACTCGTTCCCACGGATCAGCCTGGGAACGAGGGGCCCGGCTACATGAAAAGAATTTTGAATTCCGCGCAGCGGCACTAGGCACCGCCCACCCTACCAATTATAGCTGCTGGAGATATGATTGGAAAATGGCAGCGATGAATTGAAGGAGTCAGAATTGTGCTCATAGCCCCCAGTCAACCGCAAATAAAAGATAGTTTTGCCATTACTTTTGCCCCCTTGTCCTTAGAGGAAGTCTACGCCTTGGCAGACGAGCGAGCCAACGGGGCGGTAGTAGTGATGAGTGGCACGGTACGGAATCAGACGGATGGTAAGCCCGTGGTAGCCTTAGAGTATCAGGCTTACGAACCAATGGCAATTCAGATATTTCGTAACATTGCGGCCCAGATTCGTCATCAATGGCCTGATGTGAATCGGGTGGCGATCCACCATCGCACTGGACGCTTGCAGCAAGGGGAAATTAGCGTCCTGGTAGCTGTGGGTTGTCCCCATCGGGCAGAAGCTTTTGCAGCTTGCCAGTACGCGATCGATACCCTGAAGCACAATGCCCCCATCTGGAAAAAGGAACATTGGGCCGATGGTTCCAGCAGTTGGGTGAGTATTGGAGCTTGTGAAGCGGTTAGTGCTAATTGCTAGTTTCAATAGTCCGGACCCTTTTGAGAATAATTTTTATAATTCACTATGTAACATATCCAGTCCGATTTTGTATATATTACAATAGCCAGTTGAAAAGGGAGTTTGTCTCCAAGCTATCCACCCTGTCGAGTGTTGTAGTAAACCAAATCGGGTGTGGCTCAACAATAAAGCTTATCCTCAAACAGGTCTTCACAAGTAACTTGGATGACATCCTTTAGTCCCAGGCTTTCCAAGTAGAAGATCCACCCTTGGGGAGTATTTTCGACTTCTATAAGACCCAGGGCCCTGGCCACGTCGGCTATCCAGGGAACGGTGGAGATCCTATATCCCTGCCAATTTACTCCTACGGATAGCCATTCAGGTACAGCGCCTTCGTCAAACTGGGTTGACAGTTTGTAGCTAGCCCGGAAACAATAGATTTGGCTGTTCATGGTTAATTGTTAGCTATTAGCAATACTCTCTTGGAGATTGTAGCTAGAAGCCTGTAAGCGAAACATCCGCGCATAGAGGCCATCATTGGCCATCAGTTGAGCGCGATCGCCCACTTCGACAATGGGACTATTATCTAGCACGACAATGCGATCGGCCAATAGGAAGACTGACAAAGAAAGTCATTTTTACCCGAGTTAGCTAGCGAAAGTTCTGAAACAATTGATATTCGGCTAAGGCATCATAAGCGGCGGTGGGTTCGTCTAAAAGGATATCCATACCATTACGATCGCCTGACGGTCGAGGTCAGCATGGTTGTGGGGGATGAGATATGCCCAACCTGACCCAAGGGTAAACCCTTGGGTCAGGACTATGTCAACCATGTTGTCAATGGTGCCAAAGAAAGTGGTTTGCCTGATGATTGTATCCAGAATTGTACAATATAAATTAGGGAATCAAGGCCAATACTGATACAGGTGTTCCCGAACCCCCCCGGAGACGGAGAACGCCAATTACTAATGTAGCACCTGTAGGAGGCAGGCGCTCGAGGTTGGTCAAATTTTCCAGGACAATTTTATGCTCTCGAAGTACTAGCTTATTAATAGAGAAGGTGCTGTCTACTGCGGGGTCTACTCCGTGGGTGTCAATTCCAACTCCGGCAATGCCTCGTTCTGCTAGCATAAAGCAGGTGGCTTCAGTCCCGAATCCGGGAAATTGCGGCAAAAATGCTCCGGCATCGCCCCACTTGTTTTGCCAACCCGTGTATAATAGGACAATACTGCCGACGGGGATGCGATCGTCGTGCTTTGCTTCCCAACTGAGAATGTCATCTTTGGTTAAGGCATAATCGGGATTGGCAGCAGTGCGATCGCAGATATCGATCGCCACAGATGGGACAACCAGCGATCGGGCGGGATAGCGATCGATTCCGGGACCATCGGGATAAAAACTCTTGGGTGCATTCATGTGAGTGCCGCTATGTTCTCCCATGGAGAAGCGGCGCAGATAGTAACCATCTTGGTTTAACTCAGCGACTGACTCAAATTCAACGGGGGGATCCCCTGGCCATCGGGGAATGTTGGGGTCGATAATATGGCTGAGGTCTATTACCTGAGAGTAACTGATGGTTTCGATACTGTTGGAGTTGGAGTTCATCACGGTAATGGGTTGAGTTAGTTCACAATTGCTATCTAGATTATGCTAACATATTAGCATGGCGATGCAGATGATTGACAAGAAAAAAAACAGCCAATGCAGGATATCAAGGAAGTAGTTGCCCAAGCTGCCCAGCACCTAACGGGGCAAGAAGATTTTCCCGGGGCCACAAGTTGGTATATAGGTAGCAAAGTTGTCAAAGCGGATATAATTGAGTTCTTGCAGGAGGCAGCTACTCGTTTTCCCCAGGTTAAGGTTTCCAGTAAGGATACCAAAGATTGGTTGATTGCTACGCTGTTAGAACATCCCCAACTATGGGATAGTTTTTTCCAGAGGTTTAACCAAGCTTTGGCCCTGCATCCTCCGGATGTAGAGTATATTTTGCAATGTTCCCGAACTGAACGCAAGCGTTGGGAGTCGGAAGGAAAACTGCCTGTGGTGGGTTCTGATTCTGTGAGGAAGCATGGCCGGGATTTGGTTTTCTCTCTGTTCGATCTCAGGGCGATCGCCCGGCTGTCTCCAGAGGAGATTTCGGCTTGGCGCAGCACTCACGCACAGTTGCTGAAACGCTCTCGAAAAATAGGAGCATATAAGGCCAAGGAAACCTTGGTAAAACATAACCGGGCTCGTTTAGAATTTGGTTTAACTTGGCAAGAACTGTGCGAACAATGGGAAATTCGAGATGCTGCTGCTGCACCAGTGCTGAAGCTAGCTTATTGGTGTGTCTGGGTTTCTCGGTGGGCGAAGGCATATCAGATCCGGGCTCATCGCGCTAGGAAATATGCTGACCAGTATCGGGCTAAATCACAGGAATATTATCAACTGAAGCATGAAATTGTGAAAATTTTGGTGCGGTCTCCTTATGCCCAGTTAAGTTTTTATCGCCCCGATCGCCCTCATAAAATAATTTGGGACGATCGGGACTTTGATGATGAATATGATGAACCAGATCGCTTTTACGACCGACTCCGGGAACCAGTGCGTCAAATTAAAGATTACTACTCTCTGTATTATTTAGCCGTCGCCTCCGATCGCATTCCCGATGTCGGGTTTTCTTTCCACACCCCCTATCCTATCGGGAAAAAGTTCTTGCCTTTTCCGAATAGTTTGCCGCAAGTAAAGCATTCCGAACAAGAAGGAATATTCCGGTTTGGGCGGGTGCTGTTTGATAAGGAAAAGATTACTCACAGCGAAAAAATGACCTGTAAGCAAGCGGAATTTTATTTAGATTTATTGCGACATAAATATGCTGCCATTGAAAAGCTTAATTAATCTTTTTCTTCTCGGGAATTATGGCAGCATAAATTACCGGATTTTATGCAAGAGTGAAGTTCTAACATGCTGATTTCCTATTATTGTATAAGTTGCTTACTGGCGATCGAGTCCCTGTTCGATCCAGTTGATACATTCTTGTTCCAATAGGAACAGCTTGGGGGCGGCAATATTTCTCAAGCTGTCGGGGGGATAACGATCGTAAAAATATTTGCCGCATTGTTTGTAGATGATAATTAGATTGTGGCGATAGGTATATCGAGATTTGAAATCATCTACCTGACTGAGGACATCTGTATGGCGATCTAGATGTTCTTTAGCAATTTCAATCAAGCTAGCAATGCTACCGGAATAGATGCCAGCGGGATTTTCCGATTTATGGAATTTACCTTTATGTCCCAGATCGGATAGTAGCTTATAGGAGTAGATGGAGTAACCGTCCGCCATGCCAAAGACAAAGGAGACGATCGGATGTCCCCGATGGGAAACTTAATTTTCGTAAATTAACCTATTCATGGTGCTTTTTGTGGTATAATAACATCAGTTCGTAGTAATACCATTTGTCTTCGCTGTCAGCCCGCCGGGGGTTCAAACCCCCGACTAATAATATAATGTTCAAGTAATTGTAACATTGCAAGCTAAAAAGGATTGAGCAGCATAATGTTGCAACCCTCAAAATCTCGGATATTGCGCGTCACTAAAGTCAGTGCATGAAATTGAGCGGTAGCAGCAATTATCATGTCTGCTTGAGAACGGGTTTTTCCCTGAGATTGTAATTGCCCTCTCAGTTGGCCAGCAAGCTTGGAGATCGGCGCAGTAACTGAAAAAATACTACAGCGAGAGTCGATAAATGTCTCAAACCAAGCTTTAATTCTCGGGTTAGGTTTCCAAGCTAGACCGTAGTAAATTTCCTCAACAGTTATCGCACTAATAGCAATATCTGAAACACCTGCCGCCCAAGCTAGCACTTTCTGGTCAGGCAGAGGTCGTGCTAGTTCACTGATGATATTAGTATCACAAAGAAACATCGTCAAGATTGTCAACAAAGGATAATGGTCTATTTTGGCGCGGCGGCACCTCTAGAGAATAATCCTCCTCAGCGCATAGACGACGCAACTCGGCAAATTCATCCGCCAGTGAAGGTTTTTGACACTGCTGGTGCCAAAGCAAAAACTCTTGAAAGGTTTCGGCATCGACAACCGCCGCCACTAGCTGTTCTCGATCGTAGATAAGCTGCGGTTCTTGGTTTATAGAACGAATGAGTTCGGCAAACCGCTGTTGTGCTTCGGGAATCTCCCAGTTCAAGCTATTTCCTCCCAGATCCTCTACAAATTTTGCAGATTGTCTTATTTTACCCTTAAAATCATAATTATCACAGTCGTTCATATAAATTATCCCCGATCGACCAAATATATTTGTTACCACCGTTGTTTATGTCGAGCAGTTTCTTACCCCCGGAAGTCACGCAACTGACTGAGTCTACTTCTATTACTCTGGCCCAAAGGATCCAGTGTCAGCCGATCGCCACTCCTCTGAACGATCGGCCAATTCCGACCGCCTACGTGCATGAGGGGAAAGGCAACACCCCGATTTTATTATTGCACGGTTTTGACAGTTCCGTGCTGGAATTCCGCCGCCTTCTCCCCCAACTGGCCCCTGCAAATGAAACTTGGGCGATCGACTTGTTAGGTTTCGGCTTTACAGAACGCATTCCGGGCATTACCTCAGAAACCATTAAAGCACATCTCTATGCTTGTTGGCAAAGTTCGATCGCTCGGCCAGTAATTTTGGTGGGGGTGTCCATGGGCGGTGCTGCTGCGATAGATTTTAGCATCTCTTACCCGGAAGCTGTCAAAAAGCTAGTGCTAATTGACAGTGCGGGCTTTGCTAAAGCCCCAGCAATGCAGGGATTTTGGTTGACTCCCTTGGTCTACCTGGCGGCGGAATTTCTGCGTCAGCCCAAGGTGCGCCAGCATGCCGGTCAAAAGGCTTACTATAATCGAAAGTTGGCTTCCTCTGATGCTAATTTATGTGCATTCCTACACCTGAAAATGCCCAATTGGCGTCAAAGTATGGTAGACTTCACTAAGACGGGTGGTTACGGCTTTTTGGCCGATCGCATTTCGGAAGTTACGCAGGAGACCTTGATTTTGTGGGGAGACTCCGATAAGATTTTGGGAACCTCCGATGCGAAAAGGTTCCAGAAGGCGATCGGCGGTTCACAACTGATCTGGATCGAAAAGTGCGGTCACCTACCGCACCTGGAGAAGCCGGAAATTACTGCCCAACACATTCTCGCCTTCCGTGATTAAAAGGTTTGTACTAAAGTAGTAGGGTGGGGCACCGCCCACCAGCAGCGCCTGTGGTCTTTTTTTTCCAACTGGTTTTGACCACGGTTTGTACTAAAGTTTGTACTAAAGTTTGTGCTAAAGTTCATAGTAAGGACTAAAGTCCTTGCACTCCGGAAACACTTTAGTGTTTACTACGAACCCGGGAAACACTTTAGTGTTTACTACGAACCCGGGAAACACTTTAGTGTTTACTACGAACCAACTAACAAGGTAAACAGAAAATGAATTCCAAGAATAAATTAATTCTCGCTCTCGACTTTGGAGGCACCAAACATGCAGCCGCGATCGTCCACAGCGGAGACAGAAAGTGGCAGAAAGGTCGCCGCGCCCTTTCTCCTCCCTTCGCTGGTGCTACCGTCGATCGCGAAATTATGCGATCGCTCATCCACCAGTTGCTGCAAGGAGAAAAACCAGGGGCGATCGGGGTAAGTTTTGGCGGACCGGTAGACGCCACCACGGGAACAGTACGGCTTTCCCATCACGCCCTGGGTTGGGAAAATACTCCCCTGCGGGAACTCTTAGAAACCGAATATGGCGCACCGGTCAGCGTAGACAATGACGCCAATGTAGCAGCATTAGGAGAATATCGGTTTGGGGCGGGAAAGGGTTACGAGAGCATGTTTTATATTACCATCAGTACGGGTGTAGGAGGGGGATGGATTCTGAATGGACGCCCTTGGCGGGGTGCTGATGGCATGGCAGGAGAAATAGGTCATATAGTAGTCGATCCAGAAGGACCAAAATGCTTGTGTGGGAAGCGCGGATGTGTGGAACGTTTCGCTTCGGGACCATATATTGCCCAAACAGCGCAGCAGTTCTTGCAGCAGCAACCACATCGAGGTGAATTATTGCGGAATTTGGCAGGAAATAATTTGTCAGATATCACTGCACAATTAGTCAGTCAAGCGGCAGCCCAAGGAGATAATCTAGCTAGTGAAGTATTAGAAGTAGCAGGATGGGCCCTAGGAGTAGGTATTGGGAATGTGGCGAATTTGATCAATCCTCAGCTTTTTGTGTTGGGGGGAGGCGTGACGAAAGCAGGGGCAAAGTTTTGGGAAGCAGTGCGTCGGGTTGCCCGGAAGACTGCTTTACCAGAAGTTAATTTTGAAATTGTTCCTGCTGCTTTGTCAGATGAAGCCCCGCTGTGGGGTGCGGTGGGATTGGCAGAAGATTTACTTGGTTCGTAGCAAGACACCGTTTGCTCTATACTATAATTACAGCAACTAATTCACGGGATTCCTATGACACAAATAATCCAGGCAAATACATTAACATTACACGATGTTAAGGAAAAGTTTAGCATCCAGCTTATTGATGACGAAGATTTTTTCTCCGAATGGCAATATAATTTGCCACAGGTGACTGAGGCGGAAAAAGAATGGCTCGATCGGATGAAAGCAGATTTCCTTTCTCTAGAAGAGTACCCATTCCACGAAGAAATTGTCAAGCTGGCTGTCTTGGGCCCTTTGCTGTCCTTAGCAGGTTTATTTGGTCATCCTTTTCATCCGGAGGTTGAGGTAAAAGTTGAGACAGAAGATGAGGAAGAAGTTATACGCGGAAGTATTGATGTGTTGATTTTACGGCAAAATTTTTGGGTGACATTAATAGAGGCTAAAAATCAACAGTTTAGTCTGGTGAAAGCTTTACCGCAAGCTTTGTTTTATATGATGAAAAATCCTCATCCTGAGAAACCCACCTTTGGCTTGATGGTGCGATTCGTTTAGCATAAACGACTTGACACAGGTCAAGATAAAAAAGCTAGCAGGGCCTTCATTAGCCCTGACAAC
>JACOMV010000033.1 GCA_014324065.1 Hormoscilla sp. SP12CHS1
CATTTTGGGGTAAATCACAAGGCAATTTTGGCCAATTTTGGCTAATTTTGGTTTTGAGGTTCTATAGGTGGCAACTTGATTTATTCGTATTCGCCCAAGCAATATTACAGGTAGTAGAGTTTCAGTTCTTGGGACAACTAGAAATCAAGTTGAGCAGCGAACAGATAGCAGGCTTTTTAGGACTGTTCAGCGGGATATTGGGAATAGCACAGCTCGCAGTACAATGGTTCATATCATCAAGGGCGATCGAGAAGTTGGGGGTATTCGTGGCAGCATCGCTGCTACCAGGTTCGATAGGGCTGGGCGGGATAATATTCATGGGAGGCATAGTAGACCTGTACTGGGGCGCGATCGCGATGGAATTCATCGACGATCTGTTGAAGGGGTTCCTGGGGATCGCTGGGTTCTTGTCTGGTGGGGGACAAATCGTTCTTGCTAAATGTCTAATTGCTGTCTCTTCGCTATAGTCTAGTATCTCTTTAAACTTCCGCGATTGGGCTCAAGTAGAACGGGGAGTACAAGACAAAATATTTCTACTAGAGGCAGTAATCCTAGCTTTGGGGTGGTTAGTGGCGATCGGGATACGTGAAATTGTTAGTAACGAGTGCCGAGAAAGGACAGCTGGGAGTATCGGATGTAGACTTACGGGCCCTGAAACGGAAAGTAGCGGAAATTTTGCAGCAGCCAGGAGCAGATGAAGATAAAAGTTCCTGTATAGAATTGCTCAGTCAGCTGGACCCGGAAAATCTGAATGAGGTGCTCGTGTCCGAGAGCGCCCACCCTGTCGTTCGCCTACGAGCGCCCCGACAGGGGTGGGCGTCTCTGGACACGACTGGTACCTTTGCTGCCTTCGATGTCACCAGCATTGCAGCGTCAGAGTCTGGAAGTGCTGCTAGAGCATCCCAAGGAGGCGGACTTAAATAAAGTGCGGATGCTGACGAGTCAAGCGCTGCAACCGGAAGTGTTGGCGGTAGCCCTGCGCTACATATGGCTGACGGAACCAGAGCCAGATATTCGGCAACTGCGACCGTACTTGCAGCCAGAAGTAGACCCGATCGTGCGAGCGACGGCAGCAGCGTTAATGCTGCGCCGTGGATACCCTCGTCAGAAAGCAGAGGCAACCAATAATCTGCGACTCCTGGTAACTTCGCCCCAAGAGCGGGAAAGAGTGATGGGTTGTCGGGCCTTGGGAGAAGCGGTATATATGCAGGCCCTGCGGCTTTATATTCCCAATCTATTGGCGGATGAATCTTTGCGGGTGTACTGCGCTTTGTTAGAGGCGATCGCGGCAACCCATTTAGAGGAATATTATCCTTCTCTGTTGCGGGGCCTGACTTACCAATCCACCAGGGAAACGGCCTTACGTTCCCTGGTGCGTTTAGAAAATGAAGCGATACCATTACTGCTGGAATTAGCCCTGGACATCCACAAGCCGGATCTGGTGCGGCAGTATGCCTGGACTGGGATTGGTAGGATCGATACGCCCGATCGCGCAGCGGCCCGACGCCAGGAGGGCTAGCTTTGCAGGTATTAGCGAATAATCTGATGACCTCTTGGGGCACGACACGCAGCAATATTGGACGCATATTGCTGAAAATGCCCTCAGACCGGGGCATTGAGGGAGTTTTAGAGCAGGTGGGTCGAGCGGGCATAGAACTGTTAATTGACCAGGAATTGATGTTTTTGGGGCAGATCTATGGGGCGATGGTGGACATGACAGAGGAGTTGGTGGAGGGTCGAGAAGCGGATTTATTGCGTCGGGCTCTGAAGGATTTGCAAGGAGATGCGATCGACCGGTGTTTCTTGCTGATGAAGTTTTTGTACCCCATCAACAGCGTACAAGCAGCTGCATTTAATTTGCAGTCCGCTTCCATGATGAATAGGGCGCGGGGTTGGAAATATTGGACAATACCCTGGATATCAAGAGCAAAAACGCGATGCTGACGGTGCTCGCGGAGTATAGCGACCAGGAAAAGCTGGAGGGTAGCTGAGGTATCAACGGCAGACCTGACAGGCAGGTCAAGAGAAATTAGGGAAAGACTTACAGGAAAACGCTGATGGGTAAACATATTCGATTATTACCTTTGCACTAAACATAAAAAAGTCAACGGAATGCTCTGGTCGCGGTAGAATCATCCTAGGTCATACCACCTCAGTCTAGCTTTATGAAAGCCCCGATCGTCACCCTGAACAGTAATGTTGATGCTCGAGATTTAATCATCGCCAGACCGGCGGCGGGGCTATCCCTGCAAGGTCGTATCCAGGTTCCTGGAGATAAGTCGATTTCTCATCGGGCCTTGATGTTGGGCAGCATCGCCCGAGGAGAAACTAGGATAAGTGGCTTGCTTTTAGGAGAAGACCCCCGCAGCACGGCCAACTGTTTTCGGGCCTTGGGTGCTGAAATTTCCCCTCTGAATACAGAAAAAGTGCAAGTAGTAGGCATCGGTTTAGGAGAATGCAGTGAACCGACTGATGTCTTGGACTGCGGTAACTCTGGCACCACGATGCGTCTGATGTTGGGCATTTTGGCATCTCATCCGGGTCGCTTTTTTACGGTGACGGGGGATAAGTCCTTGCGCGCGCGCCCCATGTCCAGGGTGGTGCAGCCCCTCGGACAAATGGGCGCGCAAGTCTGGGGACGCAAACAGGCAAGTCTGGCACCCCTGGCAATTCAAGGCACCCAACTACAGCCGATTCATTATCACTCGCCCGTAGCCTCCGCTCAAGTTAAATCCTGCATTCTGCTAGCTGGTTTAATGACAGCAGGAGAAACCACTGTCACCGAACCAGCACTCTCTCGGGACCACAGCGAACGGATGCTGCAAGCTTTTGGCGCATCCGTCAGCATCGACCCAGAAACCAACAGTGTGACAGTAACTGGTCCAGCCCAGCTGCAAGGACAATCAGTGATAGTACCAGGAGATATCAGTTCTGCAGCCTTCTGGTTAGTCGCAGGGGCGATCGTCCCTGGTTCGGAACTGATAATTGAAAATGTAGGCGTTAATCCCACTCGCACGGGAGTGCTAGAAGCTTTGGAGATGATGGGTGCAGACATCACCCAAGAAAATCAGCGGGTAGTTGCTGGCGAACCCGTAGCCGATTTGCGCGTGAAGTCCGGACCTCTTCAGGGTTGGGAGATCGCTGGGCCCATAATTCCGCGCTTGATTGATGAGATTCCCATTTTGGCAGTAGCAGCTGTGTTTGCCGAAGGGAAAACCATCATCAAAGATGCTGCCGAGTTGCGAGTCAAAGAGAGCGATCGCATTGCCGTCATGGCCAGACAGCTGAACCGCCTGGGGGCAAGAGTTACAGAATTACCCGATGGTCTAGAAATCATCGGCGGCACCCCCTTAACTGGCACCGATGTCCAATCTGAATCGGATCACCGAATTGCTATGAGTCTGGCCATTGCTGCCCTGAACGCCACTGGCACTACTACCATCAGTGGTGCCTCTGCTGCTGCCATCTCCTACCCAGATTTCACAGCTACCCTACAACAGGTGTTATGTATTTAAGGGATGTCTTGATGCTCTGCCTACCTGCTAGCCTATGGGATGAATATTGAGTATAATTATCAATAGTTCTGATTTTTCCGGAACGGTGGAGCAGCGTTGGAGGTGGGTTGTAGAGGCAACTAGCCACTGGCAGCACCGATGAAGCGCAGTTAGAGAATCATACAAAATATGGATAAATTAGAAACCCGGTTCAATCTCGAAGGGCAGTTTCTGGGATTTGGACTTAAAGATGGTTACAAAATCAAATACTTGCGGTTGGCCACCGCAGAGGGAGAAGACTGGATCAAAATGGACAAAAGGTTACGTGCAGCACTCTACGGTCATTCTTTCACCCTAGGGGACTGGATCCAGGTTTCTGGCGAGCAAAAATTTCAGCCCAAAACTGGTCAATTTAAGCTCAAGGCCGACCGAGTATTGGCAGGATCCGCCCCTCCAGGCCCCAGGACTGCCCCCACCCCAGTCAAGGCCAAACATGGCAAAGCCCGGGTTTTAGTCTGTCAAAAATCAGATTGTGGCAAACGTGGCAGCTTGAAAGTCTGTCAAGCCCTAGAGTCGGCCCTATGTGCCAGCGGTCTTGCTGACCGGGTGGAGATCCAGAAAACTGGTTGCCTGAAAAACTGCTCTTCTGGTCCCAACCTTGTGGTTATGCCCGATAAAACCCGCTATAGTCGCATTCGCCCTCGCGAAATCCCCGCATTAATTGAAAAACATTTTTCACCCCGCACGGGCGAGCCCAAAACTAAAACGTCCCAACCTGCCTCTATACTGCGAAGGGTCAGGAACTGAGCTTTTTTGGGCCGTTTTGATTTGTCTAAGCGAGGGGGGGGACAATTGAGAGATACTTGTGATCGCGTAGCGTAGCGAGGCGTGCGCGCAGCGCAATCTTTGAGATGGTCCCCCCCCCCGAGAAGCATACAAGAGGCACGTTCGGTAGGAGATTGCTTCGGGGGGGCTGGCCGCGTGAGTTTCGGTAATCTCGGCCCTTAGCCCCCCGAGCCATCTTGACTATACAATCCAAAATGGCCCCAAGTCAAGTCCTAGCCCGCAGGACAGCCGATCGCTCCCTAGGGCCTAAACTTGTAACCGGTGACAAACAAACTAAATTTCCGATCGCTATGTCTTATACGTCAAGCAATTGATAAAATCTAATATGTTAATTTGAAAGAGAGTATTGCAGGTATGGATATGCAAGCGCTCAGAGAGCGTGCGGAGCTTACTCGCACTGAATTAGCACATATAAGTTAGGAGTAAGCGAAACTAGCGTGCGCAACTGGGAAAGGGGCCGGACTAAACCGACGATGACACCGCAAAAATACTTAGAGGCATTGAATTTATTCCAATGTACGCCAGAAGAATTAGCAACAGCAAGCGAAAAGTCGATTGGTCCCGATCGACAGTCTTCTGGCAAAAAGCCCATCCAGCAAGATGAGTGGGTGGCCATAATTGTGGCATTTTTATCTATTGGCACCATCTTCGCTTGGTCTCTGACGCGCACCTCTCGAGGAGGCATACGCTGGCCGGACGTCTCAACGGATCCTCGATATCTCTGGGGTAGTGCGAATAGCGCGTACCCATCTGGAGGATATCGAATGTCTCCTTTTGTGCGACTAGCGATCCTAGGAGATACCTCGCCCCCCGAGACATTGAGCGACCAGGAGACCGCTTGCCCTAGGGAACACAGACGTAAACCTGTTGTAAAATCGGGGTATTGCAGTGGCGTAGGTAATGTAGATGAGTAATTTTTCTGGTCCCGATCGACAGTCTTCTGGTAAAAAGCCCATCCAGCAAGATGAGTGGGTGGCCATAATTGTGGCATTCTTATCTATTGGCACCATCTTCGCTTGGTCTCTGACGCACACAGATCGAGGAGGCATACGCTGGCCAGACGACTCAACGGATCCTCGATATCTCTGGGGTAGTGCGAATAGCGCGTCCTCCTCTGGAGGATATCGAATGTCTCCATCAGCCTCTCTCCCAGTTCCCTCCCCAGTAGACTCTCTGGTAACTCAGCCGGATGTAGGAGAGGAGACTCCAACTCCTGAAGACTCTGGGGCAACGGCTAAGACACCGGCTGATGAGAAACTAGCATCATCGGTTTCCCCAGTTACAAAGACACCAGTACCGAGTCAAACCTCAGCAGAAATTGGCTTACCGCTAACCAAACAGCCCAAAACACTGGCACCGACTGATTCAGATCGCGATCGAGGGGTGAAATTCAAGGATGTTCCAGATGACTTTTGGGCATTTCCTTTTATTACAGCTTTAGTTGAGCGTGACCTTTTTGATAGGGCGGCAGATACTGATATTTTCCAACCTAATGCACCGATGACCCGCGCTGAATATGCCGTCGCCCTGCAAAAAGCCTTTAACCAAAGTCCGACTCAGAATCAGTTGAATTTTCAGGATGTTCCAGGGGATGACGCCGCAGATGAGCCCATTAAGAGAAGCACCGAAACTGGATTTTTAAGAGGCTATCCCGGACAAATATTCCGACCCAACCAACCCATGCCGCGAGTGCAGGTGATTGTCTCCCTAGCCAATGGATTAGGATTGAAGGCCCCGTCTAATCCCAATCAAATCCTCCAGCGCTACCAGGATGCCGATCGCCTACCGGCATATTCGGTCTCGGCGGTGGCAGCTGCAACCAAAGCTAGTCTTGTGGTTAACTATCCTAATCCCTCACGGCTTAATCCCAACCAAGACGCTACTCGGGCTGATGTTGCTAGCTTGATTCATCGAGCCTTGGTTATTCAAGGAAAGGTGCCAGCAATTCCCTCTGAGTATATTGTTCAACCTGATTGATATTGTCAGACAGCCCAGACCCGTTGGGATCTACTGAGGTTTGTAGTGAGGACGGAAGTCCTCACTACAAGCCTCAGAAAAATCGGTAGGCTGACTGACTTGGGCGGTCCCGTGGCTTGAGGGCATGCGGACGGGCCCTCAAGCCACGCAACTTAGTCTTTTCCACCCGTCACTTGATCTCCTAGGGCCTTGATATCCTCTATCAACTCCTTGCGAGTAGAGGCACGGGCTAAATAGCGCCAAATAAACCAACCTGAGAACCCGAGCCCGATTACTTCAAAAAGCGGTGATAGCAGGGGAATATCATTAATAGCATTGATCGCTGCTAGGATTACCTTAACTGCAACAAATGCCACCAAAATCAGAACCAGCGTGGTTATTGGTCCCTGGTATTTAGCAAAAAAATCGCCCAAGTAATCTAACTTACCCAAGTACTCTAGCGCTTGCTGCCCATATTCCTTCCACGGCTGTTTGGCCCAGCCTACCGACTTGGGTTTACTGATTGAACCGGATGGTTCATCCACAAAATCGATCGAGGTTTTCACATCGGGTTCGGCGGTGGGAGTTGTCGCCTCGGGCTCTTTAACTGGTCGATCTTTAGGTTCTGGATCTGCCATATTGTTATCTCACTCAATTACAACCTGTTTCTGGGGTGAATGGCGGGGAATGACGTCCCGGTGTCTCCTGGGGTAGTGCGACTAGGGGTCGGGAGACACCGCTACTCAAACCATTCGCTAAATCAAAAACATACTTGACAGTAAAACAGAGCTGGATTATTTGCAAGCCTGGCTAATTACCATCAATTTTATGTTACAATAGCAACTTATCTCGACTTCCAAGGGCTGTGTCTCCTGGGTAGTGCGACTAGGGGTAGGGGTCGGGAAACACCGGAAGAATAAGGGTAGTGGTCAATATGCAGTGATTTGACTACAGTCTGCCCAGGGTTTCAGGTAGCTAAAATCACTACTTGTACAATCGCGGAAGTACGGTCCGCGGACGGCCCGAAAAATCGGACAGATACTAGACTACAACAGAGAGACTGCGGAAAGACAAAAAAATGGAAGTCATGACTGGCTGCTGCTACTGGCTGCTGCTACTAGATTTGGCACTGACAATCCGTTGAGCCGTGACTTGATTTGGGCATGAACGGCCCTGCTCAAAGTCGGTGATGTTTGCGATCGTCGTCTCGGCAATCTTAGTCATGGCAGTTTCCGTGAAAAACGCCTGATGTCCGGTGATGAGCACATTGGGAAATGTCAGCAGCCGCCCAAATATATCGTCTTGAATTACGGTATCGGATAAATCCTCAAAAAATAAATCCTCTTCTTGCTCGTAGACATCTAAACCAAGATAGCCTATTTTACGGGATTTTAAGCCCTCAATCACCGCTTCAGTGTCAATCAATCCCCCGCGACTGGTGTTGATCAGCATTACCCCAGGCTTCATCTGGGTGATGGCTGACTTGTCGATCATATGGTACGTGGCAGGAACTAGGGGACAATGTAAAGTAATGATGTCCGAGGCCAGCAGTAGTGAGGGCAGGGAGACGTACTTAACACCTAGAGCTTCGCAATTGGGGTTATGTGCTACATCATAGGCTAGCAGCTGGCAGCCGAATCCTGTCAGAATTTGCGCCATGACCTCCCCAATTTTACCCGTCCCAACGATCCCGACTGTAGACCCGTGCAAATCAAACCCCAACAAACCATTGATGGAAAAATTCCCTTCCCGCACTCGTGCATGGGCGCGGTGAATTTTACGGTTCAGAGTCATGATTAGCCCGATCGCGTGTTCGGCAACGGCATAGGGCGAATAAGCGGGGACGCGCACCACTGTCATCCCTAACTCGGCGGCGGCCTTCAGGTCTAGGTTGTTAAACCCAGCACAGCGCAAGGCAATCAGGCGGATGCCGGAGTCAGCTAATTTCTTTAAGGTCGTCTCATTGAGATTGTCGTTGACGAAGACGCAAACAGCTGCAAACCCTGATGCCAGCACAGTTGTTTCCGGCCCCATACGTGCTTCAAAAAATACCAGTTCATGTCCCTGGGATAAGCTTGCTGCCTCTAAAAATCGCCGATCGTAGGGTTTGGTGCTGAATACAGCCACCTGCATAAATTTAACCTCCGTGAGCTGCTTGTGCTGGAGTCTGCATTCTCTGTAACTGCTGCCTGCGAAACTCTGCTGCTGCGTCATTGATTTGTTGGTTCGGTTGAGTCCTGAACTGGTTCATGTTCATACCATTATTCAACCGCGCCCGGTGGATCATATCGTAGACACTACTGGCATTGCTCGAACCGGAGAAGGGGTCTGAACTGCCATCGGTGGTGCGTAAGTCCTCTAAAGGATCGATCTTAGTAGCTTGCGCTAGCCCCGGCATGGGCAATAATAGGGATGCTGTTGACAGTCCAGCCAGCAGGCTCAGCGCTCGACGGGTGTAAGGTTTCATTGATGTTGGTGCTCTCATTTTTGATCCTCTGGTAACAGTAAGGTAAGCTTCAAGACAAGGTCCGACGCAGCAGGGGTTGAATGCCTAGTAGGGCTACGCCATCGAACAAGAGCAGAACTAATAGCGCTCCACCAAAGGTTACATCACCCCAAGGTGCTGACATGACAATGTTACTCAATCCCCAGTCACTGTGCAGATATAGATAACGAATGGGTTCGATCGCGTAACTCAGGGGATTGAGAGTGACAACTACTTGTAACCAGTTGGGCATGAAGGATAGGGGGGCCAGGGCTGTGCTTGCGAACAACAGGGGCAAATTCGTAACAAAAATCATGGCTATCAGTTCTATGTGACCCGGTAACGCAAAGGCTAGCCCCAAGCTTAAGCCTGTTACGCCCAATACTAATAATAGAACAATCAGGGCGATCGTCCCTAGTCCTGCTACATCTGGCAAGCCAGCACCCAGGAAAGCTCCCGCCGTGACAATTACTGCGGCTTGGAGCAAACTCAGGGTCACTATATTAATTGCCGATGCCAGGACAATGGAGAACCGGGAAGCTAACGGCGCTACCAGTAACCTGTTCAGGAAGCCAAATTCCCGATCGAACATTACCGGTAATCCGGCATTCAGAGCACCGGCGAAGGCTGTAAACACGATTACGCCAGCACCCAGAAACTGTTCGTAATTGACGATTTCTCCAAATAAGCCTTTGGGAGCATTTTGAAACAAGGCGCCGAACAAAATTAACCACATCAAAGGTTGAATAATGCCAGCGATCAGAGTTGAGGGACGACGTTGCAGCTGGATAAACAGGCGCTTGGTTAAAGCGAGGGTTTCTTGAGTTACTTCGCCGAAGCTGAACCCTGCCTTGACATTTTTGGCAGCCGCTGCGGACTGGATCTTTAAGTCTGGTTTTTTAGGGGTAACAGTGCTACTCATCTTGGAATTTGGGATGTTATATACTTCTATTTTTCTGCGGCAGGCGGGGACTACGCGGCAGGCGGGTAGGTTTTATCGCATATTCTGCTTTTTTTCTTTCTTCAGATCGCGGGTGCCTGCTGCTGCCAGTTCAGCATCGTTAATGGTTTGTCCTGTGGCAGCGAGGTAAACATCATCTAAACTGGGGCGAGATTGGGCAATCCCAAAAGTTGGTAAATCAGCATCTTGCAATGCTTTCTGTACAGTCATTAAGGCGTCACTTTGCGGAGTTACCACTAAGTTCAGGGAGTTGCCTTGAGCCGTATTTATGATTGCCGACTGTACCATTGGTAGCGTAGACAGCATCTGTTTGGCTTTTTCTGCTTCTTCGGCAGGGGAAAATTCCCGGATGCGCAGGGTGATGCGATCGCCTCCCACCCGGTCTTTCAATTGGGAGGACGTCCCGGAGGCTATTACCACACCTTTATCTACGATCGCTACGCGGTCAGCTAAAGCGTCAACTTCTTCTAGATAATGGCTAGTAATCAACACTGTTGTCCCATCCGATCGCAGTTGACGCAAGAAATTCCATACCGCCATCCGGCTTTCGATATCCAGTCCCACTGTCGGTTCATCTAAAACCAGGACATCTGGTTGATGCAGTAGTCCTGCTGCTAAATCTAAGCGCTTCCGCAAACCGCCCGAGTATGTGCCCGTCTTTTTATTAGCATATTCTTGCATACCTAGCAAGTTGAGGGCCTTATTAATCCGTTCTGGGATAATTTTGCGGGGCAGATGGTAAAGTGCTGCTTGTAATTCTAGCAGTTCTCGTCCTGTGAGCACCTTATCCAGAGCCACTTCCTGAGCTACATAGCCCAGGAGTTGTCTCGCGGCTTTGGGGTTGTCGAGAACCGAGATGCCTGATACTTCAATCTTGCCACTGTCAGGAGTACTTAAGGTACAAAGACAGCGCAAAGTTGTGGTTTTCCCTGCCCCATTGGGACCGAGGAGCCCAAATATCTCTCCCGGTTCTACTTTGAGGGTAACGTCTTTGACTGCTGTCACGCTGCCGTAACGCTTTTGCAGATTTTCGATTAAAACAGCTGGAGCCATTGGTCTGGTTTCCTTTGGGGATGCTACATAAATCTTAACATGCTTTTTCTCTATTGTCGCTATCTTGGTTAAATGGCATTATTTGACTATAAAACTGGCTGGTGGGCGATCGACCCAATAATAACACACATATCTGGGAATTTGTCAAGGTTCTACGAACGGTGACGAACGGTGATGAATACTATTCTTTTACAACTTCTAGTAACCATTCTTTGATCTGGCTTCTTTCTTCTGAAGATGCTCCCGAAATATTCAACAGCTTCGGAAGGAGCGATCGCCGACGATCAAAATTTCTCTTAATTGCCGGATATTTTGGTAATTGGCTATCCACAACGAGAATGGTTTCTGGCAGCATTCTGACTCGATCGCATATTTCTTGGCCGAGAGTCACTCCAGTAGTATGCCATGCAACACACTGACTCAGACACGAGAGCAACCATAGAGTTTCTCTAGGATCTGTTCTGCGATAGTCTAGCTTATTTAGAACCAGTTTAGCAGCTTTTTCAACATCTGTTTGTTCAGCTTGCCATCTTTCTGGTTGACCTGGACTTATTAGCCTTCCTAAAGCCCACGCTGCTTTGATTCGTTCTCCTAAATGTTGACCATTTGCGATCGCATCATATAGAAAAGTCAAGGTTGTTTGAGAAGGCTGTCCGCATTTTCCCGGAGAATTGATAAATGATTGGGATCTTTTTTTATGTTTATCGGAATTAAATGCTTTGATTATCTCCAAATCAAAACCAGGCCAAAAAAGCTTTCCCGGTGCTTGTGCAATACTTTCATATAAAGCATGTTTTAAATTATTCCTTATTAATAAGCCATTTGTAAGATTACTCTTAATCCACTGCTGAAACCGTTTTTCCAAATTATTCGCCTCTGTCGAGTCAATTGACTGAAAAATTGTGCTTAAAGCCATCACGGCTAGTAAAGCTTTAGTCTCGCTCAATGAATTAACCATACCACTCATCTCTAGCCATCTGAGCAATTCGCCGATAATAGAAAGACGGTTTTTGGCTATAGCCGTTGTTTTTTCAAGTTCCCGGCGCTTTTGATGGGCCGGTCCATGATTATTGAAGCTGTTTGCAAGTGCTTCCCACTGATTAAAATTTACTCGGACTATTTCAGTAATGGGCTTACCTTTTCTGAGTCTGGGAATAGAGGGAATAGATAATTTGTTAATCCCCTGACGCGAAACAATAGATGGAGGTTTATCTAAACCCGCAGGAGATGCCACCTCTAGCTTAAATCGTGCCTCACTACTTTCTTTGGGCGTGAGTGTCAGCAAAAGCCGTTCGTCAAAAGTGTATTCTACTTCCAGATTGAGAGTACAATTGGGTGGTAGGTTGGCGGCATTAATCTCCTCAATGGCAACTTGACGTAGCCTTTGCAGTGTAGTATTATGGTTGGGCTTCATTCCCATTCCCACCCAAACCTTAAAGCTCAAATAGCCACTGCTCGTATCGGGTAACTTTAATCCTGATAATACAGTTCTGTAGGGGTATTTTTGCCCTTGGGCTACCAGCAAACGTAGGGATCTTTTACCTTCGAGTACCTCAAGATAAATATTTGTTGGATTTACCCTTTGAGTCGATTTGAGGACCCCTGCCCTGCTGCATAGAGCGCTGCTCCCCTGGCTACTGCCCGATCGGGGTTATGACCATCTATGATGGGCACATCTCCAAATAAGCTTTGCAGGCGATCGCGCACCGGTGGGAAGTAAGTCATGCCACCATTTAAGAGCACTGCATCAATTTTCGGGATTTCACCGCTGCTTTGCTTGGCCTTGAGGATAACTTCCAGCACCGGCAGGATCAAGGTGTTAAGTAGATTCGTAAATGCAGGTTCATCGAAAGCCCTTTGCGGATCCAAGGCCGTTCCAGAGGCCAACGTTAGACCTTCACAGAGTAGAGGTGAGAGAATTTCTGCCATCTGAGATTTACTGATGTAGTATCTGATGGGAAATTGTCCTTCTAAGAATGTTGCTTGAAAGGGGTGCTTGAAATTCTCTTTATCCCCGGTACTATCATATTCAGCTCCCCACGCCTTCTTAAACTTTTCCGAAAAAATTGGCAGTTCGTAGGCCAATTTTTGACCGTCTGCTTCAGAGAGATTTTTACATGCAGACCAATTATCTAATATATAATTGGCAATTAGCCGATCTATAGTATCTCCTCCTACCCGGGTACGAGAGCCAATTGCTAAATCATCAATGATAAAAAAGCTAGCCGATGGCTCCCACAGTACATTGTGCAGCGTGATATCTAAGGTGCCGCCACCCAAGTCATAGACCAGGATATTAGATGGCTGCATCACATCGAAAAGGTGTAAGTTCGCCCTTCTGCACGCGATGCAAGTAATCATATAAAGCAGCTTGAGGTTCTGGGAGCAATACAACTTCCTCCTCTTGCCATCCCGCCAGCACTGCGAGTCGCTTCAATGGCATCTGATTCATAGGAAGTAGGATGGGTTATCACTGCACCCTGCACTGAACCATACTTCTGGATGAGTTTATCTCGACAGAAAGCTAGTACCTTAGCCGCTGCTTCTTCAGGAAAAACTTTTCCTGAAGTTAGATCGTAAGCAAACTGCTTGCCATCGATCGATCGGCCCATGTCATGTTTCCAGGCCAGAATAGTCTGGTCGCGAAAAGCATAAGCCTGAGCTTTAACATATCCCCCTACCTCTGCTTCAGTTTGTCCATTGAAGCGGACCGCAGAAGGAATGATATCATTGGTAACTAAACTCCCCTGTTCGTCCCTAATCGAAACCGCAACCGCTGCCGCAGTCCATTGCTTCGTCATCAGATTGACATTCGCCAAAGCCATGACTGTATTCGTAGTTCCCAAGTCAATACCTACATAGGTAGGTCGCATGACTTCTTTGAGAGGTTCTACATAATCAGCCACCTCCCGCAATCTATTACCGATCCGATCGCCAATAACTAGGGTTTCGATTCCTTTGCGTTTTAACCTCCCAAACAAACTGGCATAACCGTTGTCATTACTGACAACAGCAATCATTGATATCTGATAATCGGCATTACCAGTAATTTCCTCAGTCCGTTCCTCAATAATTCGATCGACCTCTTGAGGCACGGGGGTGAGTCCAGGAGTCAACTCAAAGCCATAGCCAAACTCGCGAAAAGCTCCACCATAAGCGGTAAGTACCGACGGCGTATTAGAGAAAGCCCGACGAACTACAAGTTGTCCATGTTTCTCATGATGAGTTTGACAAATTCTTTCTATATCAGCCAGTTTCGGCTTGATATTATCCAAATCAAGTAAGACAGCAATACTCATAATTTTACTCCCTTCTAATTTCAGCTTATTCCTTCTTCCGTAACTTCCTTCACCCGAGCCGGCGTAATTACTTCTTCACCCACACGCCATCCCGGATGAATACAACGTACTATCTTTTTATCTTCTGAGTTAGCAAAAGCGGAGCCCTCAATATATTCATATAGGGATAACTGCTCGCTCTGCAATTCAAAAACTTGGTCCTCCTGGGCTGGATATCATGTCACATTAAGTGAATTTAATGCTTGCAACAAATTTTTTAAAGCGATCAGAATGCTGAGGGAGTCGCTGGGAGACAAAGATAACTCCGAGTTTGACTCTGACATTTTATTTAACCGTTGGTACAGGATCGTAATTTGATCCAAAACTGGTTGAGACTGTTTCTGAAGAGTTGTGACCAATTGACAAACCGCTGACTGGAGTGCTTGAGAACGAATTTCTGACAGCTCTTTTTGCAATTTTTCATTTTCCTGCTGCAAAAGTTCCACTTGATTTGTGAGGTTAGCTTCAGTCTCTCCTAACTCCCGAACTAAATTCTGAGCGGCTTCCTCCTTAATTGCCGTCGGCGTGATGTTAAATTCTTTTTGCAGTTGCCATCCGAATCCCTTCATAAAGGGAGAAGCTCCCCATTTTAATAATGCTTGATATCCTGCCGATGAGTTAAGCATCTCCCGGTCCTTTTCCTCCAGAACGGAGGGGAGTTCTGACAAAAACATATATGTTTTCTCTCGCGACTTTTTGAAATAGTCTATTACCTCACCCAACTCACTCAGCTTGGTTAAATCCCGGTTTTCAGAATATGCTTTGGCAGATTCTGCTAGTTCCACAAACTGACTCAGTTTTGCTTGCATTTGCTCTCTAACTTCCTGGGGAGACTCGCTATATTTGCTTGACAGGTGAAAACAGAAATTTTCTGCCGCCTCGTACTCAACTGAATCAAATTCTCTGTTAAATATTTCCTTCCAGCTATCCCCTTCTTTCACAACTCTTACACACTTATGGTGAAGAGGAGCAATAGCTTCCTGTTTTTCTTTATCTTTCTGGCTTTTCGGCACAAATTCCCTGTAAAAATAATTGATAAACTTCACTAATCTTCCCCAATGAGATGATGCTAACTCCCCCTTCAATAGTTCCCGTTACCGGTTGGCTTTCGTCTCTCCTAAATCCCGAACTTTCTTGATAATGATATCCTTATTTACTTCTTTCTTTTCCTGCTTAACTTCCTCCTTCCGCGCGATGCCCAATCTCTCTTCCAGTTGCCATCCGAATCCCTTCAGAAAGGGAGAAGCTCCCCACTTTAATAATGCTTGATATCCTGCCGATGAGTTAAGCATCTCTCGGTCCTTTTGCTCCAGAACCGAGGAGAGTTCTGACAAAAAGCGTTCTTTCTTGCGACTTTTTGAAATAGTCTATTACCTCATCCAACTCACTCAGCTTGTTCAAATTCCGGTTTTCTGAATCTGCCAAAGCATATTCTGCTAGTTCCACAAACTGACTCAGATTTGCTTGCAGTTGCTGTCTAACTTCCTGGGGGGAATCACTATACTTTCTTGATAGGTGAAAAAAATTTTTTTCTGCCGCATTGTGCTCAAATTTATAAAATTTACTGGTAAGTATTACCTCCCAATCATCATCACTTGATTTGAAAAATTTTACGCATTTCTCGTGAATAGGACCAATAGCTTCCTGTCTTTCTTGATTTTTATAATTTTTCGGAACCCATTCGCTGTAGGAGTCATTGACAAACATCACTAATCTTCCCCAAGGAGATGCTGCCAACTCTTCTGGTGAAAATGGCGAAGGTTGAGCTGGTTTGTTTTTCTCTGGACGTGCCAATGCTTTATTTTCTGATGTCTTTTTCGGTTTGGGTCTTTCTGTCTTCATTGCTAATGGCTAATTGCTAATTGCTTATACGAAGTGCGCGACGCAGTCGCGCTATTGCTAATTGCTTTTTTTCGATGGCGATGGGCAAGGTCTGGGTTCATCATAGCAGTATGATAATACAGTATGACTTTTCCTGTCAATCGTCCAACCACAATCCCTACTCCCGATCGCCTTCCTTATCTGACTATGATAATACAAGAGAGATCGCCCTGTCAAGAGCCCCATCCCAATTCCTTTCAGGATGGGAAAAGGATCTTCCCTGAATTATATCATACTGCGGGAAGTATAGCCCCCTCGTTCCCACGGCTCTGCCTGGGAACGGGTGGAACTGGCGAGGCAGGCCAGGAGCGATCGCGCCCTCTAACGTGCGATCGCTCCTGGGCTATCTTACGACCTACAAACTTGGGATAGCGCTCATCAGACGGTGAATATTCTCAGCACAGGCGCTAACCAAGTAATGGGTAACTGGCAAACTATCAATTACCATGGCAGTGAAAAGTAGCATCATGTACAGGATAGAATATTTGAACAGGGATTTGGCCAAGGGTTTATCAGATGGATTCTGTAATAGCTGCCAGGCTTTTTTGAGAAAAATAGCGCCCAACAAGAGAGCGATCGCGCCATAAACAAAACCAGAGGCACCCAAAGGATAAATCAGCAACAGGGAAACAGGCACCACTAACAGGGAGTAAAACCAGATTTGTACAGATGTAGACTCTTCACCCTCGACTACAGGCAGCATCGGAATACCTACCTTAGCATAATCATCCTGAATCATCAACGCCAAAGCCCAGAAATGGGGAGGCGTCCACAGGAAAATCAGGGTAAACAGTAGCCAAGGCGTCCAACCCAGACCCCCCGTTACAGCGGCCCAACCTACCAGGGGCGGAATTGCACCAGCTGCACCGCCAATCACAATATTCTGGGTGCTATGACGTTTGAGCAAATGGGTGTAGACCAACATATAGAAGACTATACCAGACATGGCTAGTAAAGCCGCTAGCAAGTTGGCAAAAACAGTTAACAGAGTAAAAGAAAGAAGTCCTAGAATAATGGCAAAGATGAGGGCATTGCGCGGCTGTACTGTACCGGAAGGCAAAGGACGCTTGCGAGTGCGTTCCATTGCATAGTCAATGTCGAGATCGTAAATACAGTTAAGGGTTTGAGCAGATGCAGCTGCTAGGGTTCCCCCAGTCAGCGTCACCAACAGTAATATGGGGTCTACCCTGCCGTCCGAGGCGATCCACATACTAGCAGCTGTGGTAATCAGTAGTAGCGGGATAATCCGAGGCTTTGTCAGCTGGTAGTAGCTGCGAATTGCTTCCAGAAAGTTCTGAGTGCGAGGGGATATATTCATCCCAATTAATTCTTGCATGGATTCCTTTATTGAAAAACTTCTATTCTAGTAGCCGTGGCGACTATCGTCCTGAGACTGCTGATTCTCTGTCCGGGACGATCCGCTTGCTGGAGATCCCTATCTCTTATTCCCACCACAGTAAAAGCTACCAATGTCCCCAGCAATGCAGCACCAATGGCTTGGTGAGCAACTGTCAGGGGTTCTACTTGCAGATGTAACCAGAAGGTAGCAACTCCCAAAATTATCTGCACAACTAACAAGCCACCTGCACAGGAAGCTAGACGCCTCAGCAGCGGATGTAATGCCGCCGTCCTTAAAGCTAGAATCACTAGGATCCCAGTTGTGAGGGTAGGGGGGACAACACCAGCAATGTGGCTATGCATCACTGCACATAGCTGCTGATATCCAAAACATTGATGCAATGCCCACTGAGAGGCAACCAGTCCGCCTAATATACTTTGTAGATAAACCAGAATTGCCCCAGTTAAGCCAATCCAAGTTAATTTCCCAGCGGCACCCGTACCTTGATAAGGTTCTAATGCCATGCCGATCGCTATCAGGGTGGTGAAAAATAACAGAGCACATCCCAGATGTGCGGCGACGATATCAAACCTCAGCAGTTCGGTAACGGTGAGTCCTCCTAAGACTCCTTGAAAGATGACTAACCCTAGTGCGCCAGTAGAGGCCCAGGGGAGCCAGTTGGGTAGTTGCTGGCGATACCACCAGCATAATCCGACTAGGGCGATCGCCATCAATCCAATCAACCCCGCATCCAACCGGTGAAACCACTCCAGAAATACCTGAAGATTCATCTCCTGCGCCGGTACTAGCTTGCCGTAGCACAAGGGCCAATCTGGGCAGGCCAGACCCGCATTCATCACCCGCGTGGCACTCCCGATCGCCATCAGCAGCAGCGTCGCGATCGCCATTTTCCAGGTTAGGCCACGGATACGGTCTTTAATTTCCTCTGGTGACAAGCCCAGATTTTGAGGCAGTACTGACTCATACATACCACTTTTTAGCTAAATTGTCAATCTCTCTAAAGTTAGCAATGAGCTAGGGCTCACATCCTCTTTACTTTAATCAGGCTGTCCCTAGAAGCCAAAAGGCTTTGTAATTTCTTCCGATTTTGACAAATTGTTAAGTTATACAGCTTGTTCAGGAAACAAGTAGAACATTTTTGTGCTAAACTAGAGCTATACTCAATGCAGACCCAATTCAGC
>JACOMV010000034.1 GCA_014324065.1 Hormoscilla sp. SP12CHS1
TTTTCTGCGTCATCTAGTTTAGAAAGATCGCGGAAAGCACCCCCTCTTGTTGTGAGCAAAGCTGACTTGAGCTTATTTTCTTTGATTGTGTTGAAGTTCAGATTTCCTGTTACTTTCAATGCACGTCTCGGTTCCTCTGCCTTGCGCCAATGACTACTGGCGTTGGCCAAGTTCCATTTATTGCCAGTGCGATCGTACTCCTGTTCATAGAAAGTTGCTTCTATTTTGTGGTAAGCGATGCGAATCTTGCCATTAAACAGTTTATTCTCGTCAAGCCAAGCGACATCCATCTCCTCAAGCCGCTCTCCTTTCTCCAGTTTTTGCAGAATTGCGTACAATGGGCAAGAAGGTAATAGGCAGGAAAGTAATGTGTCTTCGTACTTCAAGACATCATACTTGTAACTTAGAATAGCCAAGTAATGACTAATGGCGTTGGGCAAGTTCCATTGATTTCTAGTGCGATCGTACTCCTGTTCATAGAAAGTTGCTTCTATTTTGTGGTAAGCGATGCGAATTTTACCACTAAACAATTCTCTACCTTGGGTTCGCTGCTCTTCATATCTAGCGATATCGCTATAATAGCTGTAATGTGGTTGAGATTCTTCAACTTTATTCTCCTGAAGCCAAGCGACATCCATCTCCTCAAGTCGCTCGGGCTCGGTCATATTGCTCGACTCTCTGGCGGCGGGTAAACATCCGTTCAATATAAGCATTAAATAGATGTTTGCGGGGTGGGGAATCTAGGGCCTAAAAATCCATCCCCTCGTAAGCGCGTGCGATCGCCTGAAGCATCAGGGGTGTAGTTACCAACTCTTGCAGTTTCTTATCTGACTGAAGCCAGGTATTTAATCCGGCCATTTCTGCCCCGGCCAGATATTCCTGGACTGCTTCCGGGGTCAGGGGTTGGAGTACGATCGCCCCTTGCAGTTTCAGGCGCTGTGGGAGCATTTCATACTCTCGCAGGCGCGTCGTTACCACCATTTCCGTGCGTCCGTATTGCTGGCTAAATTGAGCGATCGCCTGCACGCATAATGGCATGTACGTGACTTCATCCAACCCATCCAGCAACAGCAACAGTTCCTGAGATGTTATCCAACTCCGAGCAATTTGCGAGGGAACCTGATACTGGCCTTGGAGTTCGGCGACCAACCAATCGGCAAAAGTTTTTTTCTCCCGCCGCCAAAAAGATGATAGATTAAATATAACTGGAATCGGCTGGTGCATGTCTGCTTGGGCCCGATCGAGCATGTCCCGGGCCATGGACAGTAAGGTCGTGGTCTTCCCAGAACCCGGTTCCCCCAGTATCAGGAGACTTCGCCCCTCTCCCAATTGGTCAAACAAGTCAATTGCCTTTGTGCCTTGGGGCAATATTTTCCGCTGTGCTTCTGGGGTTTCCCACCCCACCCCGATCGGACCTTCTATAGCATCTAGTCGTTCTTCTAGACTCAGGGAGATTGCTGGAGAGCTATTTTTTTCTAATACACCTCCGATCCAATAATTTCTCACCTTATTCAGTAAAGTCTGGTGGTGGCGGTAACTTTCTCTGACTGAAACTGTTTCAATCCTCTTTTGCAACTGTGGTAATGCCTGGATCTTCATATTTATCTTACCGGAAGTAGTCATAGTCACGGCCAAACCCAATCTAATGGTATTTTATGGCCCTTTTACCTGATGGAGCACAGATAATCTTAGTTTGCCCTATTTTGCGTTCTCATCTATCTTTATTAAGAAAGATTAACTGGCGCAGTCTCTTCAGCACTTCTGAGAATATAATCTATGGCTCACCAACCCCGCAAGCGCTTTGCTCAACACTGGCTACGCAGTGACCGGGTGCTCGATCGCATAATCATGGCGGCAGATTTGGAATCCGGTGATCGGGTGCTAGAAATCGGTCCAGGGACCGGCAGTCTGACTCGTCGATTATTGCCCCTAGTGGAGTCGGTAGTGGCGGTAGAAATTGACCGGGATCTATGCCGGAAGTTGACTGCGGGGCTGGGGAAGTCGGAAAACTTTCTCCTGCTGCAAGGGGATATCCTCTCTCTGGATTTGTCGGAGCTGCTGAGGTCTTTTCGGTCGTTCCAAAACTTAAATAAAGTTGTTGCCAATATTCCCTATAATATCACGGGTCCGATTCTGGAAAAACTGCTGGGCACAATTGAGCATCCTGCTGCTTTCCCCTACAAGATAATAGTGCTGCTCGTGCAAAAGGAAGTGGCCCAACGCCTAGTTGCCCGATCGGGCTCTAGAGCCTTCGGGGCCCTATCAGTGCGGGTGCAGTATAATGCGGAATGCGAGTTAATTTGTACAGTGCCAGCGTCGGCTTTCTACCCACCTCCCCAGGTAGAGTCAGCAGTAGTGCGGTTGCGTCCCCGACAGTGCTCCCCTGTAGCAGTTGACCCCCGGCACCTGGAAATGCTGATTCTGCTGGGTTTCGCCGCTAAGCGGAAAATGTTGCGCAATAATCTGAAATCAGTGGTCGGGAGCGATCGCCTAATTGGGTTACTATCAGAATTAGGAGTGAATCCCCAAGCCCGGGCTGAGGACTTGAGTGTCCGTCAGTGGGTATCCTTGAGCAATCTCTTGGTCGGTCCGTAGTAAACACTTTAGTGTTTGCGGGTTCGTAGTAAACACTTTAGTGTTTCGGGGGACGCGCTCACTCACAGTCCGAGGCCGCCACTCACTGGAGGCTCTGCCTCTGGCGCTCGCATTCCCAGGAAGACCCACCGGAACGAGGGGAACAAGGTACAGCCATCACAGTCCGAGGCCGCCACTCACTGGAGGCTCTGCCTCTGGCGCTCGCATTCCCAGGGGGACCCTGGGAACGAGGGGAACAAGGGTATAGCCATCACAGTCCGAGGCCGCCACTCACTGGAGGCTCTGCCTCTGGCGCTCGTATTCCCAGGGAGACCCTGGGAACGAGGGGAACAAGGGTATAGCCATCACAGTCCGAGGCCGCCACTCACTGGAGGCTCTGCCTCTGACCCTCGCATTCCCAGGGAGACCCTGGGAACGAGGGTATGGCCAACTAGCCCGCGCAGGCGGGCTTTGTTCATGTAGCCCCACCCTAAAGAGTGGGGGATCTGGTGCAGGCAAAGGTTCGGGGCGGAGGTTCAGGCGCTGCGGAGGGATAGGTTAAATTAAAAGAAAGGTTAGTAGTGGAAAGGAGAGGATAGATGTCAACACAGGTATTGCTGGTAGATGACGAACCGGGCGTGCGCGAGTCAGTACAAGCGTATTTGGAAGAGAGTGGTTTTAGCGTTGAAGTTGCCAGCAACGCTATTGATGGCTGGGAAAAGCTACAAAAGCTGGTACCTGAGTTAGTGATTACAGACATTATGATGCCTGAGGTAGATGGCTATCAGTTTTTGCAGCAAATGCGGGAAGACCATCGGTTTAAGGGCTTGCCAGTGTTGTTTTTAACCGCCAAAGGCATGACAGGAGACCGCATCCAAGGCTATGACGCCGGGTGTGATGCCTATTTGCCTAAACCCTTCGATCCCGACGAGTTGGAGTCAATAGTCAAAAATCTGGTGTTACGTCGCGCCCAGATGGGTGGAACGGAACTTGATGACATTAAAACTCAGCTGAATCAAATTCAGGGTCTGATCCAAAACGGAGGCACGCTCGGCCATAAGACCCCACCGATGAAATTAGACTTCACTCCCAGAGAACAGAGTGTCCTGAACTTAGTCGTAGAGGGACTGATGAACAAAGAAATTGCCCGCCGCCTGGAAACCTCTCTACGAAATGTGGAAAAATATGTCAGCCGCTTGTTTGCTAAAACTGAGACCAACAGTCGGACTGAGTTAGTGCGCTTCGCCCTGGAACATGGGTTGACTACATAAACAACCCCTTATGGTAGGGCGCTACTCTCATAGCCCAGAAACCCGGTTTTTCCGGGTTTAGTTTTTGATATCTGTCATCAACTGTTTCACAGTGGCCAAGGAGGTAGACCAGCTAAACTGTTACCCTTATGCTTGGCGATTAGACTAAAAAATCCAAGTAGTAAAGGCCGTGACTCTCAGGGTAAAATTGACAAAATTGAAACCCCTGTAGGTTGTCAGTTGTAGGTTGTCAGTTGTAGGTTGTCCGCCTTCGACTAAGGATTAACTATTAACAACTAACAACTAACGAATAACGACTAACAACGAAAGATATTTTCTACATACGCTGAGCCAAGTTTTTCCCATGAGTATCAGTGCCGCAGGTATGCAGCAGACCGCCGTAGCGTTCTGCTAATTGTCGAACCTGCTCAGTTTGCTTGGGGCTAGGTTTCCAAGGATTAGGGTTGTTGTAAGCGTAGTAGGTTTCCACGCCATCGATGCCCCATCGCGCTGCTTCTGGAATCAACTGGGCCGCTGAACGACGACGGTAACGTTCCGGATGAGCTAGCACAGCTAAACCACCCGCCTGATGAATTGCCGCAATGACATTAGGCGCTTGATAATCGCTGTTAGTGGAAGCCTTACCCTGTATATAGGGTTGCAGGCGCGGGTGTTCGGGGTCGAAGCCATAGCCCAAAATGTGAACCTGAGTTTTGAGCAAGTTAGCGTTAATTTCTACCCCACTCCAGAGTTCCGGTGCCCGACGCAAGGGATTAGCGGCTTTCCAGTTTAAGAGCCAACTCCGAGCAAGTTGATAGCCGCCCAAGCTGTGGTGATCCGTAATGGCGAGTCCTTGCAGACCGATCGCGATCGCCTGAGACATCAGCTCTTCTGGTTTCAGCTTTCCATCTGAGAATATCGTGTGTATGTGAAAGTTGAAATCATGCGGACAACTGTCTTCATCAATGCTCTCAAACACTTCCCTTAATCTTCTTGCTGACCCATTTTCCCCTGCTAGCTTGAGTGAACTAGGAATTTCAACTACATTAACCATCTCATCTTACCGCTTCTAATTACTGACTCTACTATAGCCAACTTTTTATTTTGTAACCTTGCATACACAACATCATGTCGAGCGGGCGATCTGGGAGTGGTCAGTCGTCAGTCGTCAGTAGCCGCACCGGCGTTGGCTAGTGTTTTGGGATGTTACCAGCAACTTGAGGATAATTAAAAATTGATAATTGAAAATTGCTAATCTAACATTGATATATGACTATTTATGACCTAAAGATTAACGGTCAACAATCAACAATTAACAACCCAAATCATCCCGTAATTGTGCCAACAAGTTTTGGGAAAGATTCGGTCCCATCAAGCCCCTGCCAGCTCCCCGGGTAACGAACCCTCCGCTGCGAGGAGGGGGCCCGGAGCGTGGGCTTTGTTATTGTAGCTAATTTATAGCTGGGATTGCAAATACTGATTAATATCAGCGGCACGTCCCTGAGCCCTGAGCACGCAGTCTGGCAAAGCGACGCCATCAATATAGTTACTACACAGATATATACCTGGCAGCTGCTGAAGATTTGTAGTTATCTGCTGCCAACGCTGTTCGTGACCGAGATTATACTGGGGAATTGCCCGTTGCCACAGATGCACTGCTAAGACTTTTGGCTGTGCATCTGGCTTGAGCAGAATTTTACACAAGTCCTGATGGACCGCTTGAGCAATTTGCTCGCTGTCTAAATCAGTAATTTCTGGATCTGTGGCACCGCCGATATAGCTAGTTAGCACTTGCCATCCTTGGGGTGCCCGACCTGGAAACAGACTGGAAGTCCAGATCGTGCCCAAAGTTCTAATTCCCTGACTTCTGGGAATCAGATTACCAAAGCCCCGTAGAGGATACTTGAGAGCAGATATCGGGTAGGCTAAGACAACACTGGCTACGGGTGGGTAGTAGAATTTCCGTAAGGCAAGGCTTGCTTGGGATGCTAGGGGTTGCAACAACTCAGCTGCCACATAAGCGGGTGATGTAATCACTACTGTCCGTGCTTCTATCTGGCGAATGTCTTCGGCTGTGGCAAATCGAGCCATGTAGGTTTGCTGCTGGGTAGGATGCAAGCTAGTGAGACGCCAATTCAGTTTCACAGCACCGCAAAGCTGGGAGGAGATCGCCTCCGGTAAGGCTTGCAACCCCTGCTTCAAGGATCCCAACTCTCCTGGTTTAGTTTTCGGCAAGTTAGGGTTCGGCATCACCGGTTTCCGGTTTTTCTGGGACATAATTGCCCCGGCTAACAGTCCGCCGCTGACTGATTCTAACTGTACCACGCGCCGAAAAGCCGCAGCGGCACTCAACTGATTCACATCACCAGTATAAATCCCAGAGACAAAAGGCGTCACCAGGCGTTCCGTCACCTCCGCACCCAGATGACGCCCAAAGAATTGAGTTACCGTCTCCTCGCCACCCTGTTGAGACAATTGCTCGCCCATTGCTGGTGGCACAAACCCCAAGGCACCGATCAGCGCCCGGAGTTTTCCCGGCCAACTCAGCAATTGGGAGCTGATAGCAGCTGGTGGACTCATGGGCACCGGATGCAGTTTACCCTGCCAGTAGACAAAACGAGGTAAGCGGCGGTCAGCCAGAATCAACTCCTGTTCTAGTCCCACATCGACAATTAGCTGCAGCATCTCTGGTTTCGGCTGAAAACTATTGGGGCCTTCTTCCCAGAGAAATTCCCCTGAGCTTTCTGTAGTGATGTTTCCCCCGACTCGTCCGGTGCTTTCAGAGACTAAAATCTGCCTGTGATGCTGCTCGTGCAAGCTGTAGGCCAGAGTCAAGCCGCTAATACCTGCACCGACAATCAGGGTATCGAGGACCTTGGCGGAAGGAGTAGCTGTCTCGGTCATAGGGCATAGGGAGAATAATTGAACAAAGCGTCTAGATAGATCCGGGCAGCTCTACGATAACTGTATTCTGCCTCTGGAGTGTGACCATTTCCATTTTGCAGCAAAAACAGAGACAGAGCTGCAGAAAATACCCGGTCTTGGTCCCAGTCGGGATGGCTATCCAAGTAGGTTCTGACCGATTCGTGCAGATCTTCGGGGATTTCTGCCAGGATACTCACGTTGGTGCGCATGTCTAGCCTCCATGATAATGTAAATGGGCCCGATACGTCATCGCTTACCGACGGCGGGACTCGGAACCTCTGATCGGTGTCTCCTGGGTAGTGCGACTAGCGCTCCGGTGGAGACACCGATTAGGTCGGTCGCTCTATTGTGCGCTCACAGATCCTGGGATTGTCAATGTTGCGAAATGTTGCAACTGGCCTTCTGTCAGAAAATTTTTCACGAAAGAATCAGCCTTTCAGGGGGATTTTCGTTACATTCCTTTACAAACAGGGGCAGATCGGGGTCTCAAGGGGCGAGACTGAGAAATCCCCAATCAAATTTAAGAGACCCGTTCCCGTAGCGGGCGCGCAGCGCCATCGTACCGTGCTACCTTGTGGAAAACCTTGGTTAAATTGTGGAAAACTCCCCTAGGCTTGTGGAAACACTGTGGAACCTGTGGGGATTTTTCTGGCGAATGATAAGAATCACAAACTTATAACAAATCGGGTCAAAAATAGTTAATTATTAATGGCTAATTGCTAATTGGGAAAATCCGCCCCTTGATAATTGAAAAATGCCATAATGTATGTTACGTGATCCTTCATTATTCATCCTGAAGTGATAAGCTATGACCGATAACTTGATAAACTTGGCGTTGTTCAAACAACTCAAGAAGGTCGCGGTTGATTTTGTTGGCGGCGGCTTCCTGACGCATGATAGTCAGCACGGTTTCCACGGGGAAGGCGTCCTTGTAGGGGCGATCGGGGGCTGCCAGAGCGTCGTAAATATCAGCAATAGTGATAATCTGAGTTTGAATGGGAATATCTGGCTGCTTTAGAGCTCGGGGGTAGCCGCTGCCATCTAGCTTTTCATGATGGCAATAGGCAATAATGGGAATATCTTGAAGATGGGGAGTCCAGGGAATGCGTTTGAGAAACTCGTAGGAGTGAGTGACATGGGCTTCCACTGCCAAGCGTTCTGCTGGCGTCAGATTTCCCTTAGTAATCATCAGTTGAGCCATTTCTTCTGGTGATACCAGTGGTTTGAGCTGACCATCAACATCCAAATAACTGTATTCAGAAATTGCCCTCAGTTGATTGATTACCTCTGGACGCAAAACCTCTGAGGAGTGCTCTTCCCATGGTTCTGGTTCATTAACTTTTAGTAGTAGCTCCCAGTAAGAATTCAGTTGCTCAATAGTCTGGGTCACTTGGGTATCTAGTTGCTCTAGCTGATGGCAGTGAGGACATTCCCGATCGCCCCCGTGGGTCGGATGCTCTAGTATACCCGTTGTTTTACTGCCGCATTCATCGCTTCTATGGAGATGGATTCCATGCGGTGTAGTATTCCTTTCAGAGACTGCACCTGGATCTTGGCCAGTTGGACTACCACCCGCCCGTCCGAGTCAATGATGAAGTCAATGGTATCTCCGGGGTTGAGTTTGAGGAAGTCTACGATCTCTCTGGGCACAGTAGTTTTCCCTGACGATCGCGATCGTAGCAATTGGCATTTTACTTTTCCTGACCAGTTGTTCTTTCCTTCATTCTAAACCATAACTAGAAGGATGTCAATTTTGTTAACTGCAAAAGTTGGTGTAAGTCTAGGACATCTGTCAAGTATTGGCAGAAACCGGTTTTTTTGTCATGGGAACGACGAGTATTAATGCCTATGAATTTATATACCCGGTTTCTTAACCGATTCCTTCTGGGTTCTTGCTTTGTCTCACGTGCGATCGCGGCTATCCATTTTATATTATCACAGGGTTCAAAACTGGTGTATAAATTAGCGGAGGCCATCGGGTGCATCTCATATTTGCGTCGCCGCCCGAACCCTAAAGGGTCCGGCTACAGGAACAAAGCCTCAGCTCCCCGGGTAACGCCCCCTCCGCTGCGCAGGGGCTAAATTACAAAACTGAGATGCTCCCAGGCCATCTGAACCAAGAGCCCAGAAACCAGGTTTTCCGCAAAAACCTGGTTTCTTAATTCATATATGCGCTTAATTTAGTTTGGCAATCAATTGTTCTACTCGTTCTTTAATTTCATCCCGGACGCGGTGAAAAGTTTTGATCGGTTGCCCGTCGGGGTCGTCTAATTGCCAATCTTCAAAGATTTCTCGCATCACCCAAGCTTCTGGCAAGTTGACGCCGCAGCCACACAGGGAAATTACGGCATCGTACTCTTCCGGGTTAAAATCAGTTAATGGCTTAGAAGTCTGGTCCCTGATATTAATATCAATTTCATCCATGACTTGAATGGCTGTGGGATGGACTCGGCTGGCTTCTAGTCCGGAACTGGTAACGGCAATTTTGCCCGTTCCTAGCTGACGCGCAAATCCTTCTGCCATCTGAGAACGACAGCTGTTTCTTTTGCAAACAAACATGACTTTTTTCATTGGACTTCTTCCAGTAAGCATTTATTTGATATCTCGAAATCCATGAGAAAGTTGCCCATAGACGATCGCTGCTAATTGTGCTCCTAAAATGGGGGCTACCCAATAAATCCAGTGATGCTGCCAAATGCTCGCAACTACGGCGGGACCGAGCGATCGGGCTGGGTTCATGCTGGCTCCGGTAATTGGCCCCATACAGGCGGCTTCTAATCCGACTGTTAGCCCGATCGCTATCCCGGCAAAACCTTTAGGAGAACGGCGATCGAGCCCACTTCCTAAGATAACAAACATCAGGATAAAGGTGAGAATTGTTTCCAGGACTAATGCTTGCCACCAGTTACCATTTAAGGGTTGGGTGGCGCCCAGATCGGCTACGGCACCTAGGGTGAGCAGCAGTAAGGCCGAAGCGGCGATCGCCCCTAGGCATTGAGCCAAGATATAGGGTAGTACCTTGCGGGTGGGAAAAAAGCCACTTGACCAGAAACCTAGGGTTACAGCTGGGTTAATATGCGCTCCGCTGATGTGCCCTGTGGTATAAATTAAAGCGGCTACCACTGCCCCAAACACGAAGCTGATGCCCAGATGAGTCAAGGCTCCATCTGCTATCTGATTTACCATCACAGCACCCGTGCCCACAAACACTAAAACGAAAGTGTCTATGGCCTCTACCACTGCCTCTTGCCAGCAATGGGAAACCGCGTTCCACAGATTCTTTTTGATTCCCTGTTTTTTCCCGATCACGGTGTTATTCTTTCCCTGTCAATGAACAGTAAATTACCATTTTAATTTAATCATGATACAGTTAGTAGCAACTATCTCATAACCCTGTTGCCGATCACCCCAATGGGGAAATATTAACTGTTTCATCGCCAATATAATTTGTATTATATACTTAAAACTCTGCTTGTTTTTTCAACACTTCTTCAATTGTCAGGTCTGACATGGCTGCACGCTACGCGATCAGACTTGCCCCCATATACTGTTCACCTTCACTTGATAAAAATTCTGGTAGAGCAAGTTATAACTGCGTGTGGAGAAAGGCACGTAGCCGACATCATTTACTACTCCGGGTGCGTTTTTCATGTAAAAATCCACGAAATCTACCATCGCTGGGTTGTTCTGAGCAACTTCGGCATTGATGTAGATAGACAGTGGGCGGGCCAGGGATTGATAAGTACCCCGGCTGCAAGACCCAGAAACCAGGTATATGGGAAAAACCTGGTTTCTTAATTCAAACCACCTTATCGCTTTTATTCCTCGAATAAAGGCGATCGCCCTCTAATCTTCAGCGATCTTTAACAACAACTGCTTTCTGACCCACAGCAATCACTTGCATCCTTATTCACCCGATAATTCATTCCTTTAGTTTCCCGGGGGTGGCGGATGCTGGGGCGAGAACAATCAAATACTCCCGCCTTTTCTAAAGGAATCTCTACATAGGGTTCTACGAGTAAGAAATCGCCATTATATGGACCATTAGGGTTAGTCAAGATGTGGAAAGTCTTGTCGCAAACTGCTGTCCGCTTGCCCCGATCGTAAGTATGTCCGTCATCATCCAACACCTGTTTCCAAGGTCCAGTATAAATCACTGCCTGATTCCGTTCCCAGCAAGGACCATCCTTCCCCTTAAAAGCTTGCACCGTCACAGAACGAAATTCAATTCCGTCAATCACCTGCCAAGGTTCCGACTGGCGGCTGAGAATTTCCATCCCATAAAAACCCGCTTGTGCAAACATTTCCACAAACGCATCTTCCCGGAAAGCACCCGCAATACAGCCACTCCACAGTTGCGGGTCATTGATAATTTCCGCAGTCGGGTCTTCATCGCAGACAATATCAGAAATCACGGCCCGTCCACCCCGTTTCAGGACGCGATATATTTCGGCAAACAGCTGTTTTTTATCTTGGGGACGCACCAAATTTAACACGCAATTAGAAACTACCACGTCAACGCTATTATCTGCGATCATGGGCTGTTCTTGCCGCAGCCGAGCGCATTCGGCCTCAAGCTTGGCCACATCTTCGATCGAAGTAATCGGATGTTCGGATAACCACCGTTGTACCGCCTCTAAATCCAAAGCCAAGTCTTGAATTTTTCCCTTGAAAAACCGCACATTATGGTATCCAATCTGCTTGGCAATATTATCTTGATATTTCTTGGCCAATGTCAGCATTTCATCATTGAAATCAACCCCGATCGCCTTGCCATGCGGACCCACTTTCTGAGCTAAAATATAGCAAATCTTGCCCGAACCAGAACCCAAATCCACCACCGTTTCGCCTGGCTTGACGTAGCGACTGGGGTCGCCACAACCATAATCTTTCTCAATGATTTCTGCTGGCAGGATATCCAGATATTCGCTCTCGTATTTAGTAGAGCAACACAGACCATCCTCTACCTGACGCGCACCTGCTTGGTAACGCTCTAACACAGTGCTTTCGATATCATAGGCAGTTGTTGGCATTTCAGTTAAACTTTCCATCATTGTTCTCTCTTTTGGACAATTCTATCTTCCAATTGCTATTTTACTAGTAAATTATGGCTAGATTAATTTTTCCTGAAAATTCGCGATCGGCAGTTCAGAATAAGCTGAACTGCGGTTAATCGAGCACCTTCGACTGCTTTTGCAGATGGTCGCACGGCACCTTTGCCTCGGGTATTAAAGTCCTTACTACGAACGGCAGTCATAAATCATATGGGGAGACGGGGCGTTTTGTCAAGCGTTGGATGACCAGTTGCACTGCTAAAGCTAACAGACCCAGGGTCGCGATCGCAAAAATTCCGGTTCCCAAGGCACTCAGACCGACTATCAGGGTACGAACGGCGGCAGCAATATTGAGAGTAATGGGGTTGGTGGAGTGGATGGGTTTGTCAGCGAAGTTCTGAGCAATAGATGCCGTGAGCAAATAAAAAGCAGTGGCGCAGGCCCCACTGATAACTGCGCCACTGATGCAGCGCCAGGGACTCGTCTTGTCTGGCCCTGTCAGAGATTCTGTTTTTGGATTATTCTCAGTCATATCGCAACTTGGATTATTTTGCTATCCGAATGCCTGTGGGGGTAAACTTGGTTACCCACAGGTATAACTCAGGGTCGGGAATTTCCTGCTTTACAGTTTCTTTTACTAATTGGGCCTGTTCTGGGGTTTCCGTCAGAGCAAAGATGGTGGGACCAGACCCGGACATTATTGTCCCTAATACCCCGGCTTGCTCAAATGCTGCTTTCAGTTGCATTAACTGCGGATATTCGGGAAAGACTACTCGCTCAAAGTCGTTGTGCAGTAACTGGCCGATTTGGGTACTATCAAAATGGGCGATCGCCCTTACCATCGGACCGGAATGGACTTTTTCCCAGCAGGCTGCTAAACTTTGGGCATCTGTAATATAACAATCACTATACTTTTCCCGGTATGTTTGATATGCCCAAGGGGTAGAGATCGTCAGGTTACGGTATTTGGCCAAGACTACATAGAGATTATCTATATCTGGTAAGGGAGAGAGATTTTCTCCCCGTCCCGTGGCCAGTGCTGTCCCACCCATAACACAGAATGGTACGTCCGATCCTAACTGGGCTGCTAGAGTTTGTAATTCTGCTTGAGTTAGTCCCAGCTGCCAGATTAAATCTATGCCCACCAGGACCGCTGCGGCATTAGTGGACCCCCCTGCTAGTCCCGCTGCTACGGGTATTTGTTTGTCTATGGTAATGTCAATGCCTCCATATTTGGCAAAGGCGTCCGGGAATTCGGTTTTCATCAGTTCGGCGGCCCGGTAGGCCAGGTTCGTGCGATCGGACGGCACTTGAGGATGGTCGCAATGGACGCGAATGCTATCATTGCCAGACAGACGCAAATCGATTTTATCAACCAGGTCGATGCTTTGGAAGACTGTCGCCAGTTCGTGATAGCCGTCGGACCGCGAGCCAATAATTTCCAGATACAGATTTATCTTCGCAGCAGCAGCTAAAGAGTAAGAGTGCATGATGATTAGTGAGCTGAATTATAACCATTCTATTTTACGGGCTGCTTCTGGGAGTTTAGCTTCTTGTTGACCTCTAGATCGCGCTTTGGCTGTAAACAGACCAATTGGCGTACTCACTAAGTCGAGAACAGTTGCTTTGCCGAGGGTAGCCTTGACCATTGTGATTGGCAACTCTTTGAGCAACCACCGACTCAGGCCATAGATCTCGTCTCGCCAAGTCATTTCTGGCATTAATTTTACCCTGTGCAGTTCGTGCAGGTAAAGATTCGATCGACCGTACCTGCGCCATTGACTTTCCAGTTCCTTCATTGACTGGCGATGACGGTGCTGTACAATGGCTGTGGGAGCAAAATATAGCTGCCAGTCTGTTTCCCGTCCAATTCGCCAGCAGATGTCGGCACCGCCTCCCGTAGTCAGATATGGGCGAAATAGTCCTACTTGCTCTAAGGCCGAACGCCGTATTGCTAGGTTCGCAGTTTGACCGTAAGCACAGAAGGGATGGGCTAGAGTATGTTTTTGGGATAGGGTATTCTGGCGATCGGCATATTGTTCTAGGAAGGTTTTTCCTGGCAGGGCCAATATCTCTCCAGCTACAATTCCTATGCTGGGGTCGCTAAAAGGGGCAATTAGGTTTTCTAACCAATCAGGTTGGGGGCGACAATCGGCATCGGTAAATGCTAATATCACCAGTGGCTGCTTTGATGCCCCGATTGCGAGCAGCATAGGAGCTTTGGATTTCCAATTCCGTCAGGTGTTTAATTGCTGGTGTCTGGTCCGATGCTGCTTGCAGGATATCGTGCGATCGCTACTCTTATTGTCTACCAGCAAATACTCTACTCGCGCTGCCGGGAAGCGCTGCGCTCTCAAGCATGACAGCAACTCTGGCAAGTCTGCCTCTCCATTATATACTGGGACTATAACTGAAACCTTAAATTTTTCTTTGTTCATTTTTTTGCACGATTTGTGTTATTATCTTTTCATAATGGGAAACAGATGCTTGCTGCTGGCACTATGCACAGATTTCCCATTATGAAAAAAAGCATATCAGAAAATGTCAACTTTTGCAACCCCTTTTTTCAGATCGGGCGGATGAAAAAGATGATTATCGGTGTAATGGGACCGGGTACTGGAGCCAAGGCCCAGGATCTGGAAAATGCCTATGAACTGGGTAGGCTAATTGCCGAACGGGGATGGGTACTGCTGACTGGCGGCAAGAATGTCGGGGTCATGGATGCTGCTAGTCGCGGGGCGAAGGCGGCTAATGGTTTGACGATTGGCATTCTCCCCAGCAGCGATAAAACAGGTATTTCCCCAGCGATCGATATTCCCATTATCACGGATTTGGGCGATCGGGCTAATTTCGGCATGTTAGACTCACGATCCGGCCCTTGGCTTAATTTATACCTTCATAAACTTTTAAGACAGCCTCTTAGGACTATTGGGAGTTTTTGATGTTTGTGGAATTGAATTCGCGCTGCCTCTGGGATTTGGTGCGGTAAACCTGACGCCATTTCATATTCTTCATAACCCGCTGGTAGGTGGTAGCCGTTCGTAGTAAGGACTTTAGTCCTTATCAGCCGGTAGAAAGAATTCAGCACCGTACTGTTAACTGTGCTATGGTAGATGAGAACAGTAATTACCCCAAGGCTGGAAAATGAACCCGATCGCATCAAGCAGATTGCAATTGACTTCCGACTTAAATATCTGCCGGATATTGAACGGCATGTGGCAAGTGTCCGGCGGCCACGGCAGGCTCGATCGCAAAAAGGCGATCGAGAGTATGTTTGACTATATGGATGCAGGTTTCACGACCTGGGACTTGGCAGATCATTACGGTCCTGCGGAAGATTTTATTGGCGAGTTCCGGCGTCAACTGGTGACCAAACGGGGTGAAGAGGCTTTATCCAACCTGCAAGCTTTTACGAAGTGGGTGCCCAGACCTGGTAAAATGACTAAGCAGTTGGTGGAGAAGAACATTGATATCGCACGCCAACGCATGGGAGTAGATGCGATCGACCTAATGCAGTTCCACTGGTGGGAATATCGGGATAAAAATTACCTGGACGCCCTCAAGTATATGGCGGAACTGCAAAGTGAGGGTAAAATCAAGCATCTGGCCTTAACTAACTTTGATACGGAACACCTGCAAATTATTACCGATGCTGGCATCAAAATTGTATCTAATCAGGTGCAGTTTTCTCTGGTCGATCGGCGTCCCTTAGTGAAGATGGTGGAGTTTTGTCAAGGCCATGATATCAAACTGTTGGCCTACGGGACAGTTTGCGGGGGCTTGTTATCAGAAAAGTATCTGGGACAACCGGAACCCGGATCCTTTAGTCTTGCTACCGTTAGCTTGCGGAAATATAAGAATATGGTGGATGCTTGGGGTGGCTGGAACCTGTTTCAGGAACTGCTTGCTACTCTCGGGCAAATTGCTAGCAAACATGGAGTTAGTATCTCTAATGTGGCAGTGCGCTATGTCTTGGAACAACCGGCGGTGGCAGGAGCGAGCGTGGGTGCGCGGTTAGGAATATCAGCACATATTCAGGAGAATGCTAAGGTATTCGATCTGCAGTTGGATAGTTCTGATTACGAGCAGATATCGGCTGTTGTTGGCAAGTCACGGGACTTGTATCAGTCGATCGGTGACTGCGGAGATGAATATCGGCGATGATATAAACCGCTTTCTCTCGTTCCCTGACTCCGGTGGGGAACGCATAAAAACTTGGGATCGAGGGATGAATTGTATGAGTAGGGTGGGCACCGCCCACCAAAACCTTTGTTCCCCCATGAAGGGAGATCGCCTGCCGGGGAGAGTTAGCGGAACATACCTTATATTTCTTTAAATATCAGCTAAAAGATCCTTAGTCTGACTGCGCAAGTCTTCTATATATCCGTTAAGTGCTTGTAACACATTCTCCTGAGTTGCTTTCCCACCCGAACCGAAGATCGCCTTCAAGGAACCATCGTATTCTCTCCCTGGCAACACTTTTGCTAAAAGATCATCAAATCCTTGATGATTAATCGATTTCTTTAGGAGTTGTTCAAAACAAACAACTCGTTCACTCAGCCGCTTTCTAATTTCCGACAACGATGGTGCAGAAGCTAAAGCTATGAGACATTGCTTATCCCCCATCGCTAAATAAAAATCTTCTACCTTTTGAGTTGCTGCTATTAGCAGTCTTTCACCCGTATCGATCCCATCTATTTCTAATGCTTGTAATTCTTCATTCAAACTATCCTTCCGTTTGATTTGAGTACAGCTCTCCACAATTGAGATAGCATTATCGAGAATGTCTTCAGGATATTTTTTCCTGACCCGACGAGTCTTTCGGAATACATGTTTTGCAGTTTCCAGAACCCATAAATCTGCTGGACTTAGTTCGAGACTGGCAACAGCTTCCCAAAATAGATCGCAAGCAACTAATTTCAAGATAACATCATTGTCTAGAAATATCAATCGTGCCAAAATTATACCTCGAACGCTACTAATTCTAGGTAATCTTGACTGTCTATATCCAGCCTTTCTAAATTTAAATCCTTGAGGGCATAGCGATTTATTTCTGTAGGAGCGTTTACATCACCTTCCAGTAATTTTAATGCTTTCGACGCCGTTCCCCAAGCTTTTTTTTCTTTTTCTTGTGTCGCCGCCATTTTCGCCTTATTATAAGCGTAGTTTAGCGCTACAGTGCCTGTGTCAACTCCATCTCTACTTGAAATTTGTTTGGCATAAGCAGCCAACTGCTCCCCTGTCAAATTTCGGGGCGTGTCATACCTCATATCTGGCTTACCCAGTAAAAGTTCTAGAGCAAATTCGTTAGCTTCTACTTCTTCTTCGTCCTCTATTTCTAGCTCTATATTCTCATCAACAATTGCATCACCATGCAAATGACCTTTGACAATATGCCCCAACTCGTGCGCTAATATAAACAGCAAGCGCGCGGGGGATTTGTGTTTGAGACTGATGACTATGACTGGTCGAAGGTAAAAATAGGCTACCATGCCATCGAACTTACGAACTCCCTTAGCTTTGGGAAATTCAGCAAAATGAACCACGGGGATGCCATAATTCCAGCAGAATTCGAGGAGTCCTTCCAGGTTGACCAACTCCCTACTCTCTAGAATAATATCTCGTATTTCCTTTGCTGATTTTGGCAGGGGTTTACAGGCTGGCGTACAAGCATATGCTATCATTTCAGCAATGCGTGCTGCCATGGCTTGCGCGACAAAAAGCTGCTCTTTTTCAGTCCCATGTTTAATCTTGAACTTTGCTTGACACGATCGCTTAAACGTTGGCGTTCTCTCCGGTCTCAGCAACGATAATAGATCCAGATTTAAGTGACGGCAAATGTAGGCCGCTGCCTCTATTTCCGCCCCGGTTGAGCTTTCAACTTCCTCATCCCACCAATCAGGTAAGGCATAAGACCGCACGAAGTCTTTGGGAAAGCCCAGGGATGACAAGCGATCGTATAGGATATCCATATTCATTTCAGTTTGTGTCATGGCACGGCTCCTTTGGCCACAGGACCGCAGTTAAAACCCCCGCGTTCCCAGGCGGGAGCCAGGTTTCGAGGCGCCAAGTCGGTTTTAACCGACTAATAATATGATCTTAAAGAGATTGTAGCATTTTTTTGACAAAATGGTATTGTCGGGCGGGCGATCGCCTACCTTTTCAGATAGCAGTACGGTACAGTACTGGTGACATGTACTGGCTGACGGGTGAGATGAGCATTCGTTCAGGTATTTTTGCTAAATGGCGATCGCCAGAAAAAATGCGATCGCGCCGTTCGCTGTATCCACCGGAGCTTGATGTCTTGGGGCAAAACTCAGCCGATCGATCGGATTTTATTATGCGCTGCCGATGGTCGGTATCGCACGGTGCGCTTAAATCTGGTGGAACAGGATCGAGCAACGATCGCCGATCTGAATAAGTTCTTGCGTTGGTTCTGTTGCCGAGTCACTAGACTGCTTACCAACGGGCGCAAGACCACGGGCGATCGCTTCTCAAATCTAACTATTGACAAACGCCTTTTGAGCCCCCCCCGCGATCTCCCCTTCATCACAGAGTTACCGTGACTATATTGCTTGGGGTTCCTTCTCCTGCTTTATTAATGGCGATCGCTTGGTAAATTAACTCTTTCCCCCGGGGTTGATTGACTAGAG
>JACOMV010000035.1:0-18200 GCA_014324065.1 Hormoscilla sp. SP12CHS1
GCTGATTGGAACAACTGCGTTTAAGAACTGGTTTACAAAATGCTGCTCCTGTACTAGCTAACTTGTGAACAAGCTGTATACAGGCTCCGTGCGTAAGATTTCCCGAATGCATTTTTCACACTACCAATAATCAAAACGCCGAAACCATTTCCTCGTATTGGTTTCAGGGACAACCTTGCCCCCGGAAAAAAAATCTCAATTGGTTCGGTAAACCTGGGTATAGCTTAATTTCTCTCGCTATACCGCCGCCTCTCTTTTTTGGCCCTAAGTTTAAGTATAAATACTTAGGGCAGTCAGGGGATGCTCCCCATAAGCTCCGGGAACCCTCCCCTGCCAGGATGCCCGCCAAACCATTGTACAAGTTTACAACAGGGGCTTCCGAGCCGATGCCATTTTTCTCGACCCCTTTTCGCCGCCTCACTGTCCCGAACTTTGGACTGTGGAGTTTCTGGATCTGGTGGCCAAATGTCTGGAGCCCTCTGGCAAGCTTGCCACCTATTCAAGTGCCGCAGCAGTCAGAAAGGCGCTGCTGTTGGCCGGGTTAAAGATTGGTTCGGTCCCGCCGGTAGGCAGGCGATCTCCCAGTACCGTTGCTAGCAGGATCGATAAGCCAGCTCCCCGGGTAACGCCCCCTCCGCTGCCCCGCACTATCACCTCAAGAACGAGAACATTTGCTTACCCGTGCCGCTATTCCCTACCGAGACCCCAACCTGAGCGACAGTGCAGAGGTCATTATACAGCGACGGCGTAGGGAACAGGAAGCATCTACCCTAGAGACCTCAACTCAATGGCGAAAACGTTGGTTAAAGTCCTAGCTTTTGCAGCAATGGTTTTTGAGCGGAAACAACATGCTTGTCTAACCCCAGCTGTTTGGGACTAATTCCCAGGGCTAGAGCCACCAGTTGCGGGAGGTGCAGCACTGGTAGGCCCAACTTACGTGCAATTACCCCTTCCACTTCCGGTTGACGGGAGTCTAAATTCAAATGGCACAGGGGACAAGGAGTTACTATGCAATCAGCACCAGCGGAGATCGCCTCTTGAATATGCATCCCCGCCATCTGAAAAGACTGGGTGGTAGCATAGCTAGAAATTGGCCAGCCACAGCATTGAGTCCTTCCCCGATAATAAATTGGCTCTGCCCCAACTGCCCGGAAGACATTCTCCATTGACTCTGGTTGGTTTGGGTCATCATAGGGCATATGGGTTTGGGCCCGCAGTAGATAACAGCCATAAAATGCCGCACATTTGAGACCTGTCAGCTGGCGAGTTACTTTTGCTTGTATAGCCTCTAGACCATAATCTGCTACCAAGGCCCACAGTAGATGTTTGACCTTCGTACTGCCCCGATAGGGGGAACAGCCCTCTTTTGTGAGTAAGCCGTTAATTTGTTCTACATAGGCTGGGTCTGTTTGTTGGCATTCCTTGAGGCGATCGTCTACGTGACCAATAACCCCCTGACAAGTACTGCAATGAGTAAGCAGGGGTAGATTGAGTTCCTCTGCTAGGGCAATATTACGGGCATTGACAGCATCTTCCAGCAGTTGGGAATCCTCCTTAAAGGTACCCGAACCACAACAGGCAGCCCGTTTCAGCTCAATCAGTTCAATCCCCAAAGCTTGGGTGAGGGCCCCAGTAGACATGTATAGTTCTCGGCAAGCTCCTTGAGCAACGCAACCGGGAAAATAAGCATATTTTCTGATCACTTCGGACATGATATTATCTCTTAGTTGTGAGTGGTTACTGGTCGCTGGTCATCGATCCCATGCCTACCGTACCATCACAGCCATTACAGGGACAAATTTGGAAGCAGGATCCCTTTCCGATAAGATTCGCGCAGCGGAGGGGGCGTTACCCGGGGATCTGGCGCACGCGATCGAAAAATGCTTTAGAATTGTACGGCCCGCAGTCGGCAACCCGTCGCGGACTAGGTTGATATATTACCCCCGAAGAGGTTATGAGCCAAGAAACAACTTTAGAGAGAGTCCAAAAAATTGTAGTGGATCAACTGGGTGTGGATGCTAGCGAAGTCAAACCAGAAGTCAGTTTTACTGAGGATCTGGGGGCAGACTCCCTGGATACGGTGGAGCTAGTGATGGCCCTAGAAGAAGAGTTTGGGTTGGAAATCTCAGACGAAGTCGCTGAAACAATAGACACGGTTGGCAAGGCTGTCGATCATATTAATGAAAACGTGAAAGCTTCAGCCTAGTAGCAGTCGGTGTCTCCTCTGAAGTGCTCCTAGGGGTCGGGGGACACCGCAGCGTTGACGTCTTTGATGTACTCGGGGCGCGATCCATGCGCTGCGTGCACACGGCTACACGCGATCGCACTACCCTTTGCCCCTCCGCTGCAGAGGCTGAACCCGTTGAGATGAGTTTGTGAGGGATAACGAATAACTGATGATTTTTGACAAATGACTTCACGAAAACATGTTGTTGTCACCGGTCTCGGCGCGATTACGCCCATAGGCAATACTCTCGCCGAGTATTGGGAAGGATTATTGAGCGGGCGCAATGGTATTGATACGATCGCATTGTTCGATGCCTCTAAGCATAAATGTAGGATTGCTGGTGAGGTAAAGGGCTACGACCCCCTCGAATACATGAATGAGAAAGAGGCAAAGCGCATGAGTCGCTTTGCCCAGTTTGGGGTTTCAGCCAGCAAGCAAGCCATATCTGATGCGCAGTTCGAGATTAATGACTTGAACGCCGAACAGGTGGGAGTGATTATTGGTACGGGGATTGGTGGTCTAAAGGTTTTGGAAGAGCAGCAAGAAATTTACATGACAAAGGGCCCTTCTCGCTGTAGCCCGTTCATGATTCCGATGATGATTGCTAATATGGCCGCAGGTTTAACTGCCATACATACGGGGGCAAAAGGGCCGAATACTTGCCCGGTGACGGCCTGTGCTGCTGGTTCTCATGGGGTTGGAGATGCCTTTCGCTTGATTCAAGCAGGTTTGGCCCAAGCGATGATTTGTGGGGGGACCGAAGCTGCTTGTACTCATCTGTCGGTGGCGGGTTTCGCTAACGCTAAGGCCCTATCCACTCGCAATGATGACCCTGGCCGTGCTAGTCGTCCCTTCGATCGCGATCGGGATGGCTTTGTCATGGGTGAGGGTGCCGGGATCCTGTTGCTGGAAGAACTAGAACATGCCCGCCAGCGGAATGCTAAGATTTATGCGGAAATTGTCGGCTATGGCATGACTTGCGATGCCTATCACATGACGGCCCCAGTCCCTGGTGGCCAGGGAGCTGCTCGTGCCATAGCGTTAGCTTTAAAGGATGCTAGTCTAACTCCGGACATGGTAAGTTATATCAATGCTCACGGGACCAGTACCCCAGCAAATGACAGCACGGAAACGGCTGCGATTAAAAGTGTTTTGGGTGAAAGTGCCTACCAGGTAGCGATTAGCTCTACTAAGTCCATGACTGGTCATCTCTTGGGGGGCGCAGGCGGCATAGAAGCTGTGGCCACGGTGATGGCGATCGCCCATGACCATGTGCCGCCGACGATTAATTTAGAGCACCCAGATCCAGAGTGCGATTTGGATTATGTCCCCAACCAGTCCCGGGAAATGCCAGTAGAGGTGGCTCTGTCCAATTCCTTCGGATTTGGGGGTCACAATGTCACCCTAGCATTCAAAAAGTACCACTCCGACTGAGTCTGTGATTTTGTGAAAAGAAATTTGAGATTGGGAAAATGTGTAGCAGAGAAAAAGGAATTTGTCAAGTTTTTGGAATTCCCAATCTCAAAAAAAATGGTTTGCCCCATGCAGCGCCTAATGGGAAGATGGAGATGGTAGCGAGGGTAGGGTCGCTCCCAAATAGAAGTTCACCCCAGACGCTAAATCATTGTCAAGAAGAGAGAAATTATGGCCGTAGCAACCCAATCACTCGAAGAAATCTGTATTAACTCCATCCGCTTTCTGGCGATCGACGCTGTAGAGAAAGCTAAGTCCGGCCACCCAGGGCTGCCAATGGGGGCGGCACCGATGGCATATATGCTATGGGACCGGTTTATGCGGTATAACCCCAAAAATCCTAAGTGGTTTAACCGCGATCGCTTCGTGCTGTCAGCGGGTCACGGCTGTATGTTACAGTACGCCATGCTCTACCTGACAGGTTACGATAGCGTCACGATTGACGATATCAAGCAGTTCCGCCAGTGGGAGTCGAAAACCCCCGGTCATCCAGAAAACTTCATGACTGAAGGGGTGGAAGTGACTACCGGCCCCCTAGGACAAGGGATTGCTAATGGGGTCGGGTTGGCTCTGGCTGAAGCTCACCTGGCGGCCAAGTTTAATAAGCCTGATGCTAAGATTGTAGACCATTACACCTATGCGATCCTGGGTGATGGTTGCAATATGGAAGGTGTTTCGGGTGAAGCTTGTTCTTTGGCGGGACACTGGGGACTGGGCAAGCTGATTGCTCTGTATGATGATAATCATATCTCGATCGATGGTCATACGGATTTGGCATTTACTGAAGATGTAGGAAAGCGCTTTGAAGCCTACGGGTGGCACGTGATTACTGTAGATAATCAGAATCTGGATGAAGACACGAGCTTACAAGCGCTGACAGATGCGATCGAAGAAGCAAAGAAGGTGACGGATAAGCCTTCGATGATTAAGGTCCGCACGATCATTGGTTACGGTTCCCCCAATAAAAAAGATACCCACGGCGTTCACGGTGCGGCTTTGGGCGAAAGTGAAGTGGAAGCGACTCGCAAAAATATGGGTTGGGGATACGAACCTTTTGTGGTTCCCGATGACGCCCTGAAGCATTTCCGCAAAGCTGTAGAACGAGGTGCTTCCTACGAAGCAGAGTGGAATCAAACCTTTGCTACTTACAAAACTAAGTATCCGACAGAGGCAGCCGAATTTGAACGCATCACTAGCGGGACACTGCCCGAAGGATGGGAGAAGGTTCTGCCGACCTATAGCCCCGATAAGGGAACTGCGACTCGCAAGCATTCTGAAGCAACTTTGAATGCACTGGCTCCGGTTCTGCCGGAACTGATTGGCGGTTCGGCTGATTTGGCTCCCTCGAATCTGACTTTGTTGAAGGTATCGGGAGATTTCCAAAAGGGACAATACGAAAACCGCAACCTGCGCTTTGGGGTGCGGGAACATGGCATGGGCGCGATCTGTAATGGTATTGCTTTACATGGTTCGGGCTTGATTCCCTATGGTGCGACTTTCCTGATCTTTACTGATTATATGCGGGCCGCTATTCGTCTGTCAGCTCTTTCCCAAGCTGGGACGATCTGGGTGATGACTCATGATTCGATCGCCCTGGGGGAAGATGGGCCGACTCACCAACCCGTGGAAACTATTGCCTCTCTGCGGGCTATTCCCAATCTGTTGGTAATCCGCCCTGCGGATGGAAATGAAACTTCTGGAGGCTATAAGGTGGCGATCGAAAACCGGAACCGCCCCACTCTGCTGGCCTTCACCCGTCAAAATGTACCGAACTTGGCCAGAACCTCGATTGAAGGTGTCGCGAAGGGGGGTTATATTGTTTCGGACAGCGATGGCACTCCTGACTTGATTCTGATCGCTACGGGTAGCGAACTCCACCTCTGCACGGAAGCGGCTGAGAAATTGCGTGCAGAAGGCAAGAAAGTCCGCGTGGTTTCCCTGGTTTGCTGGGAACTGTTTGCAGAGCAAGATGCTGCTTATCAGGAGTCCGTGTTGCCTACAGGTGTCACCAAGCGCTTGGTCGTAGAAGCTGGTTCTACCTTTGGTTGGAGTAAATACGTTGGCACTGAAGGGGGTACTATCGGTATCGATCGGTTTGGCGTTTCCGCTCCTGGCGGCTTGGCGATGGAGAAGTTTGGCTTCACGGTTGATAATGTGGTGGCTAAGGCAAAGGCACTCTAACCATTACCCGGGCCGCACTCACCCTCAAGGATGGGGCCACCAGAACTTAGCCCTCGATGTCTCGGGAGTAGTGCGAATAGCGCTCTCCCGAGACATCGAAGCAGGCGGGCTTGACACAGGACATTTAAATTAGCTATAATAAAGAGGGTTTCTATTGCTAGAGAGTCTCTTTATTTGTCAATGCAAAATAGGGGGGAGGTTATGACTAAAGTAGATCGGGAGTATAAGACAGTTTTTTCGCGCATACCAGAAATTGTCGCTGATTTGCTTAAAAGCGATCGCCTGTTCGATGATTTAGACAAAAATGAAATGATTAAGCAAGTCTCTATCACACTGGAAAAGTATTTGTCTCCCGAACAACATTGATGAAGTGGAACTGACGCAATGGCGGTTCCACGAACAATATTTGCTTGCTTTTTTGCCGCAACTCTAAGAGTAATGTTCCACTTTTTGCGATTATACACCACCTTGTTTTAACTCCTGTTCTAGCGTCTCTACCGTTTTTACATAGTCCTATTGGCGAGTCATCCGCGATCGAGTCCAGTAGCTTTGGGCCTGCAGATAAACAGGCCGGGCTTTCACATAAGTGAGGTCAAACACCACTAAGCCCACATTTATCAAGATTAGCAGTGCCATGACCCGATCGGCTAACAGTCCTAAATGCGATCGCTTGGGGGAAGTTTATTTTTCTGTTGATTTTTTCTAATGACATGATTCCAAATTTGTGCAGTATTGATAACCGGTACCAGGGGCCATCTAGGGGGCGATCGCCCGCAATATCAGTTAATTGTATCAGAATCTATCCCCATATCTTGTAATCGTTGACGTGCTGCATTTATTTGCCGTTCGAGTTGTTCTCTTTGTTCTTGTTACTCTCGGATCAACTCTTCTACAAGCGGTGGAGATAGCACTTGATTTGCGGGTAAAATAAATTCTGGAAACTGTACGGACTGAACTTCATCTCCTGGTAAAAAATCCCTCGATGTGTAAACCTGACGGTATTGGCATTTCGAGCAACTGACCGCGATAAAGTTCGTACCGAACATCCGGTTCTCCTTCATACACTAGGTATTCTGCAAAACTAAGGGTCTTGGGCGAATTCTCAACGGTCGCATGTACCATTTCTTTTTCCCTCTTTTTTCTGATTATAATATATTAATTCAGGTGGCAGCGCTTCTATCTTCTCGCGATCGGGCGAATTTCATTTCCAGGCAGAACCTGGAAACTTGTTGCCCTGGAGGCAGAGTCAGATCGCTTCCGGAAGCGATCGCCTGTCCCAGGGGACGCAAGACATCAGTTAATTGTATCAGGATCTATCCCCAGGGCCTGTAACCGTTGCGCTAATTGTTCGGCGCGTTAACGTTCCGCATCAGCACGTTGACGTTCGGCATTCATTTGTTGTCGCAGTGCTTGTTCGGCATTAGCACGTTGACGTTCTTCATCAGCACGTTGACGTTCGGCATTCATCTGCTGTTCGAGTTGTTGTCGCAGTTCTTTTTCCTCTCGGATCAAATAGTCTACATGCGGTGGTGATAGCACTCGATCTACTGGTAAAATCAAGTCCGGAAACTGTGCCGATTGAACATCATCTCCTGGTAAAAAATATTTGATGGCATAATTGGCTTTACCTGACAGTTGGATCCTGGACCGTTCCGGGTCTACAATCCAATACTCAGGAATACCAATCCCGTCGTATTCTGCCCGTTTGGTGGTGTAGTCCTGACGCCAATTCTGACTGGTTACTTCTACCACTAAGAGCGGTTTTTCGTCAAAGTCTAGCACTGCTGCGCCCTTTCGAGAGCAAACATTGTCCCAGAAACTATGATTGCAAACGATTACATCGGGAATTCGCGATGTATTCTCTTCCGTTCTTACTCCCATCAAGTCTATTGCTACTAAGCTCAGGTTTTGAGATACAAAGTAGCGAAGAAACTCAGTCGTTAAAAATTTACAAATTTTGTTGTGTCAACCTGTCGTTGTTGGCATTTCGAGCAACTGACCGCGATCAAGTTCGTATCTTACACCATGTTCTACTTCATAAACCAGGTATTCTGCAAAGCTAAGGGTCTTGGAAGAAATCTCAACTGGAGACTGTACCATATCTTTTTCCCTCTTTTCTCTAATTTGATTATAACATAGTAATTCAGGTGGTAGAGCCCTGGGAGGGGCGACATTCTCCTGACTAGGCTTTGCCTCTAGATTCTACGGATTTTGGGAGGCTCTGCCTGGGAATGAGGGCAGAACGAGGGCAGAGCCTGGGAACGAGGGAAATCACGCCTGTCCAGTGATACTTGAGCGGGCTACAATTATGTAATTACGGTAGGTTTATCCCGTCCCGTGAGGGTGCGAATTTGCGCAACTTCATCTGCTATGGTAATCAATGAAGCTAATGCTTGCTGCGGATCTCGGTCATGCTTGGCTGAGTCTGGTTCGTAACTTTCCAGATACAGTCTCAGGGTTGCGCCCTTCGTTCCCGTCCCTGAAAGTCGATATACGATCCGCGATCCATCGGTGAATCCTATGCGAATCCCCTGCTTTTGGCTGATGCTACCATCTATGGGATCGGTATAGCTAAAGTCATCGCTATACTCTACCTCATATTCTCCGAATTTCTGCCCTTTTAAGTCTGACATTTTCTCTCGCAGATTGGCCATCAGGGTATTTGCCGGGTCTGTTTCCACTCCTTCATAGTCATGGCGTGAATAGTAATTGCGACCGTAGGTTTGCCAGAACTCTTTCACGATCTGTTCGACGGACTGCTGTTTTACTGCCAGGATATTTAACCAGAATAGCACCGCCCACAGTCCGTCTTTTTCCCGCACGTGGTTAGAACTCGTCCCAAAACTCTCTTCTCCACATAAGGTCGCTTTCCCTGCATCTAACAGGTTGCCAAAAAATTTCCATCCTGTGGGTGTCTCGTAGCAGTCTATTCCTATCTGGGCCGCGACGCGGTCTACTGCTTGACTTGTTGGCATCGATCGCGCCACTCCTGCCAAACCTGCACTGTAACCTGGCACTAGCTTGGCGTTTGCTGCTAGTACTGCTAAACTGTCGCTGGGTGTTACGAAGAACTTCCGCCCCAGGATCATGTTGCGATCGCCATCTCCATCGGAGGCCGCCCCAAAATCTGGACCATTTTCCTTATAGAGAATCTCTACCAAATCACGAGCATAGACTAAGTTGGGGTCTGGATGACCGCCTCCAAAATCCTCTAAGGGGGTGCCATTGATGACGATTCCTGCTGGTGCCCTCAACCGCTGTTGTAAAATGGCATGGGTGTAGGGACCGGTCACCGCGTGCATCGAGTCCATGCAGGCCCGGAATTTGCCACTACTCAGCAGTTCGCTGATGCGATCGAAGTCGAACAGAGACTCCATCAACTGGGCGTAATCTGCCACTGAGTCTATCACTTCCACGGTCATGGTACCTAGTTGAGAACTTCCCAACTTGTCCAAATCCAGATCTGCTGCTTCGATGATTTTATAGCCCTCGATCGCCTTTGAGCGGTCGTAAATGGCTGAGGTCACTTTTTCGGGAGCAGGTCCACCATTGCTAATATTATATTTGATACCAAAGTCTCCTTCGGGACCGCCGGGATTGTGACTTGCTGACAGGATGATGCCACCGAATGCTTTAGCTTTGCGAATTACGCAGGAAACCGCCGGGGTTGACATGATGCCTCCCTGACCCACTAGCACTCGCCCAAAGCCATTGGCCGCTGCCATCTTCAGGATGATTTGAATTGCTTGTCGGTTGTAGTAGCGACCGTCACCCCCCAGAACTAGGGTTTGTCCTTGATAGCCTTCTAAGCTGTCAAAGATAGACTGAACGAAGTTTTCCAGATAGTGACGCTGCTGAAAGACTGGGACTTGCTTGCGCAGTCCGGATGTCCCGGGTTTTTGGTCTGTAAAGGGCTGGGTGGATATGCTGTGTATATTCATACTTTAGCAGTAAAGCAAAAATCTGACGTCCAGCATTTCCTGGCTGATCGCCTGGAAATGCTCACTGCCTGGGAGTATATGATACTCTGGGCCCATTACTCAAATAGTCGCTTTTGGCGACTGGTTCCGATGGGACCGGTGATTGGCAAAACCTTGTCCAGTGCTGATTAGGAATTTTCCTCGCCTTCCAGCTTCTCTAAAACTCGATCGAGCTTGTTCTCTATTGCCATCAGCCTCCTGAGAGTTGTGGGACGGTCTTGATCTAGAGATCCCAGCATGTTAGCCATACCTCGCTGTACATTGGTTAATATCAGAATTGCTTCTTTCAGTTCTGCTCTGTCTGCCGTCGAACTGTCAGCATAGGCCTGAAGCGCACGCGCATTGGCTTCAATTAGTTGTTCTAGCCGACCTCGTGACTCTGTCTCGCGATCGGCATAGGCCTGGAGCCCACGCGCGTTGGCTTCAATCAATTGCCAGAGTTCATGTCGCTCGGACGCCGCTTTGTCTGTATTGGCCTGGATGCTGCGAATGGTGCTCTCTACCAGTTGCCGCAGTTCCTGTCGCTCCGATGCGGCACTGTCGGCATAGGCCTGGATGCTGCGGATGGTGCTGTCTACCAGTTGCCGCAGTTCCTGTCGCTCCGATGCGGCACTGTCGGCATCGGTCTGGATGCTACGAATGGTGCTGTCTACCAGTTGCCGCAGTTCCTGTCGCTCTTTTGCTGCTTCCTGTCGCTCTTTTGCTGCTTCCTGTTGTGTCTCGACTAGGCGAGAAATATCTCGGCTCAATGCCCCGATCGCTTGTGCGTTGGACGCAACTAGCTGTTTCATTTCGTCATCTGTCATGACTTTCTCTCCTCTTAGCTTCAACTTTACTTTTATATTATAGCTTTTCTTCTACTATTCATCCAATTTTTTTGCCCGATTGCGTCTACATCACGCCCCCCAATCGCCTCTAAGTTATTCCTCCCCCTCAATGTCCCGATCGCAGGTCGCCAAATTTTTCCAAATAAATCAAATGAGGGAAAGAATATCTCTTCGGGGGACTCGACGCTTGTTTCTAATTCTTTGATTACAGACATGGTCCGCTGACTCCTACTTGCTGTTCCTATTATAGCTGCTTGACTGACTATCGGACAACTTATCATCAGCCAAGCTTCGACAGGTTGAGATTACAGGCTATTTGGATCTATGTCCAATTCCCGCAGTTTTGCAGCTAACAGTTCGTTCAATTGTTCAGCCAACTCAGCCCGTTTTTCAGCCAAAAAAACCGGGTTTCTCTTAATTTAAGCAACGAGGTTAATTGCGAATTGAAAATGGCAAATTGCGCACTTCGGATCGCGCAACGCAGTCGCGCTATGGACATGAATAAAAAATCAACAATCCTCAATTAACAATTCTCAATTCCGCAATTTCAGAATCTGGGCCGTCACCGCCAGACTTTCCTCATAAAGCATATCCCGACCCCAGCGTTCTAATTGCTGAGACATCAGAGACTCTGCTTTTTGGTTGCTCAAAGGTGTCACCTGTTCTGTGCGACATTTCTGGGCAGTTCCCCCAGCTTCCATCCGCATACATCCTATGGTTTCCGAACAGAGAATCGCGCAGCAATCAGCATCAGTATTGGTAGAAGCTAGAAGCAAGCCTACCATATCGCCGGGAATTTCTCCCCAGTCCGCTGTGGGAATTCCTGCTAATTCTGCTTCGATCGCGCGCCCTTGGGATCCCATCAACTTGATATGTATGATATCATAGTCTCCAGCTTCCTCACTGTAGGACACGGGTTTCCAATCTAAGCGACTAGCTAGCCAACCTAAAAACATCAGTGCTTGGGCCGTATTCCCCTTCTGATAGTCAATAGTCATCCGGTCTACTTCTACCAAAGCTGCGCGACGTTCTGGCGGATCGAAAGTCGCCGCAGTCAACTCTTGCCAAGCTGAAAGTCGATGCCAATTGAGATCCGCAACATAGGTTTGGGACTCGATCAACTCCTGCATTTTCAGAAATTCGGCGGCGGGATCGCTGAAGTAGCAAGAGTCCATTACAATACAGTTACTCGTTTCCGCTAGATGCCCAAACAAAGGCTGTTCGGGATTAGGCGTAGCCTTCCACCAGACAAACTTGGGCAGATCCGGGATCATCAGGGAGGAAACTGTCTCGCTTACCCTTTCCAGAGCCTCTTTAGTTCCTCGCAGGGTGATGTATTCGCAGCATACCAGACTGGTGTTGCTACTTTTTTGAATCGGGCAATAGGCTGAAACCTGTGCCGTTACCCCTCGATCTTCTCCTAACTCCGGAAAGAGGGTAATGATCCGGCAGGGATTTTGAGACGCGATCGCATCACTAATACTAAATCCCCTCATGTTCAGATTAGATACTTCTGTGTCCACCGTTCCGGAAAAATCGGACGATTGCTGAGCAAATTTATCACGCAGCAGGGCCAATGTTTCCGGGTTAACTAGACCTGTCTCTCTCAGTCCGTAAGCCTTTTGAGCTTGTTTTACCGCTGCCTTGGTCTTGGGTCCATGAATGCTATCGATCGGGCCATCGTAAAACCCCAAAGCTCCCAATAATTGCTGGAATTCTTCTGGCTCATAGATCGCCATGCTAAATGTAGCCGCCCTCGTGGCAACGGGAGAAGCCTTACCACTATTTTGACTGAGCCATATTTTACTCAATTCTGCCTCTATTTCACCCAGGGAGATATCTTTTGGTTTTTGCAGGGCAACAATTGGAGTTGCTGTCATTTTTCTATCTTCCTTTATCCTTGTTAGTAGCGTAGCGTGTAGTCCGGGCGGATCGCCTGTCCGTGTCGTGTCCAGAGACGCCCACCCTTGGGTGGGCGCTCTCGGACACGAGTTGAGCATTCACTGATAACTGCTCACTGATAACTGATTACTGCTCGCTGTTCACGATTAAAGTCTACGCCAGCGCCGACCATCTCTATTTAAGAGCAGTTCTGCTTCCACAGGTTCCCAGGTTCCCGCTTCATAAAGAGGAATCACCTCCGCAGGGGCCGGGGCATCCCAGACTTCCAACAGAGAAGTTAGTACCCGCCAGGAAGCTTCCACTTCATCTCCTCGGGTAAACAGAGTCTGGTCTCCTAACATACAATCAATCAGCAGACGACTGTAGGCATCCGTGTTTGGCTTACCAAAAGCCGTATCGTAACGAAAATCCATATCCACCGATCGGGTGCGCAGGGAATTGCCTGGAGTTTTCACCTCAAACCGCATAGAAATCCCTTCATTGGGCTGAATTCGCAGGGCCAAAACATTCTGATTCATCTGCTTGGCCGCCGACTGAAACATCATATAGGGCACTTCTTTGAACTGGATAGCGATTTCCGTTACCTTCTTGGGCATCCGCTTACCCGTGCGCAGGTAGAAAGGCACTCCCTTCCAGCGCCAGTTATCTATATTTAACTTCAAAGCTGCATAAGTGGGAGTAGTTGTATTGGGATCGGCCCCCTCTTCTTCCCGATAGCCCGGCACTTGCTTGCCATTCATCCAACCCGCCGTGTATTGACCCCGGATGGCCGATCGATCCAAATTTTCCAAATCTGCTAGGTGCGTCGCCTGGACAACTTTGACTTTTTCACTCCGAATGCTGTCAGCATCCAAGCCGTTCGGCGGTTCCATTGCTGTCAGACAAAACAGTTGCATCAGGTGATTTTGCACCATGTCCCGCAGGGCCCCAGAGGATTCGTAATAACCTGCCCGCCCTTCCAGACCTACCTTTTCCGCCACTGTGATTTGCACGTGATCGACAAACTGACGATTCCACAGGGGTTCAAAAATCGCATTGGCAAACCGAAACACTAACAAATTCTGTACCGTTTCTTTGCCCAGGTAATGGTCGATGCGGTAAATCTGCTCTTCCGCACATACCTGACGCACGATCCGATTCAGCACTTGGGCCGATCCCAGGTCTCGACCAAAAGGTTTTTCGATTACTAGGCGCTGCTTTCTGGGGTCGCGAAGCATTCCGGCACTGCCCAGTTGCTGGGTAGCTTCTCCAAAGAATCGGGGTGCCACAGATAGATAAAATACCCGATTCCCTCGCGTACCTCGTTGTTCGTCTAGTTCCCCCAAGAATGCTTTCAGCTTCTGGTAGCTTTCCGGTTTGTCAATGTTTCCAGAACAATAGAATAGCCCTTTGGCAAATCGCGACCAGACTTCTTCTCTACCCAGTCCACCGCCAAACTCTTCCACTCCTATCCGCATCTGTTCGCGGAAATATTCGTGACTCCAGTCTCGTCGCGCCACCCCCACGATCGTCAGTTCTGGGGGTAGTTTGTGCTCTAACATCATCTGATAGAGGGCGGGAACTAGCTTTCTCTGGGTTAAGTCCCCAGATGCACCGAATATTACCAGAATTTGCGGTTCTGGCATCCGGTCATGTTGCAGTCCCACTCGTAAGGGATTTTCCAGTAGCGTTACCATCTCTTTTCTCAATATACGTAGGGCGGGCGGTGAGCCTGCGATGTGCGATGCGCGCGCTACTCGCACTGCGCATCGCACATCGAACGTCAATTCAACATTTGGCTAAACTATGCTGGCACCAACTGCTTCACCTTGTCTTCTAAGGACTTCATCAGGGTATCGAAGGGCTTGACGAATTTGTCAATCCCCTCTTCCAGCAATTCTGCCATCACTTCATCTAGGTTGATGTTTTCTTCCTTGAGGGTTTCCATCAACTTGTAGGCTGAGTCTACGTCATTTTCCACCCGGTTATCCACATCACAATGGTCCGTGCAGGCTACGATCGTGCTGGGTGGCAGCGTGTTCACCGTGTCCGGTCCTACCAGTTCGTCCACGTACATCACGTCGCTGTATTCGGGGTTTTTCGTGCTCGTGCTGGCCCACAACAGCCGTTGCACTTGGGCTCCTTTGGCCGACAGGGCTTTCCAGCGATCGCTCTGGATAATCTTCTTGTATTCCTGGTAGGCGATTTTCGCATTGGCGATCGCCACTTTCCCCTTAATCGAGAGCAGCTTGGCCTTGGACTCTTCATCTGTAGCTGCTGCCAACATCTTATCAACCTTGCTATCGATGTTACTATCAATCCGACTCAGGAAGAAACTCGCCACTGAAGCTATTTTGCTAATGTCTTTCCCTGCTGCTACCCTTTTTTCCAAGCCTCGTATATAAGCCCGTGCTGTCTGCACGTAGCTTTCCACCGAGAACAATAGGGTGATGTTGACATTTATTCCGTCCGCGATCGCCGCTTCCACTGCTGGCAAACCCTCTGCCGTTCCCGGAATTTTAATCATCACATTCGGACGCCCGATCGCCTGGTTATACCGCCGCGCTTCGGAGATCGTCGTTTCTGTATTTTTGGCAATTGTCGGCGGCACTTCAATACTCACATAACCATCCAGTCCCTTGGTGGCCTCATAGACTGGCAGAAACACATCACAGGCATCCCGGATATCATCAAACACTAGAGATTCATAAATTTCCAGCACCGATTTATCCTTGCGAATTCCTGCTTCTATCTCCTCATCGTATATCTTGTTACCTTCGATCGCCTTCTCAAAAATTGCTGGGTTAGAGGTAATACCCTTAATCCCCCCCGTTTCCGTCATCTGTTTCAGTTCGCCCGACTTGATGATATCGCGGGTCAGATTATCCATCCAGATACTCTGACCGTAGGCAGAAATTTCTAACAGGTGATTCGTTGCCATTTTTATTCCTCTCTGGTCTAACAACATTTCTCAATTGACAATTGTCAATTATCCATACTAACTAATTTCTAAACCCTCTCGCAGCGTAGGGGGCACGCTCCGGGCCCCCTTCTGCACGAATGATTCTACCAGGGCTACATCATCTTTACTGCCAATAATCAGCGGCGTTCTGGCATGCAGTTTATCTGGCACCACGTCCATAATATCCTGAATGCCAGTGCTAGCCCGTCCTCCCGCTTGCTGGATTAAAAAAGCTAAGGGTGCTGATTCGTATAGCAATCGCAATTTGCCCTCTGGTTTCTTCATCGTCCCGGGATATAAAAATACTCCGCCCTGGAATAATATCCGATGGAAGTCTCCCACCAGCGCTCCTCCATAACGAGCAGTATATCCTTCATGGCGATGCACGTAGCGGATATATTCCCGCATCGATTCATCCCACTGCCAGAAGTTGCCCTCGTTTACACTATATATCGGACCGTGGGCTGGGGTTTCGATATTTTCCTGACTGAGGATAAACTCTCCTAAGCTCGGGTCTAGGGTGAAGGCATGGACCCCCGTGCCGATCGAGTACACTAGCATTGTACTGGGACCGTACAGGATATAACCTGCCGCCATTTGTTTCCGTCCATTGGCCAGCAAGTCCGCTGCCGTTCCATCTATATCCATCCTTTCTTGCTGGCGGATCGCGAAGATCGAACCCACATTCAGATTGATATCCAGGTTGGAAGAGCCATCGATCGGGTCATAGATTAGAGTCTGGCGTCCGATCGGGCAATTTTCCGGGATATAATATGGTTTTTCCATTTCCTCGGAAGCCAGGCGGCAGACTAACCCACTCTGCTTGAACACCGATATAAACACGTCATTGGCATAGACATCCATCTTTTTGACGGATTCTCCCTGCACGTTTACCGTCCCTGTAAATCCCAGGGCATTCTCTAGCAAACCCGATCGCGACAGGCGGCGGGATATGATCTTCCCTGCCAGGGCGATCCTATTCATCAGCGCACTTATATCTTGCGCGTCTGCAGAGAAGCTATGCAGTTGCTGTAGTACGTGACGAGACAGGGTCATGCAATCCCTATCTAGGGCCTCAATATCCGCTATCTCTACATGGGTATCTACCATGTTTTTTCTTCCTGCTTGATTGGCACTCGGTCTGGCGATGGCCTCATGGGGTCTCACCCCAAGGCCGTCACACCTCGGTGTCTGGCAGGATCGCTAATCGCACTACCCGCGAGACACGGCCTGTTCCTTACCTTTCTCTCTATCTTAGGAACCTGATGCCCGATGCTCTCTAACCTTAATATCAATTAAAGAATCCTGTCTCCCCTAGGCTCAAGCTTGGGGCTACTCCGAACTCACCCTGCCTGGGCGGGCTTGCTCTTCTGCTTGTACTATATCCTCATTCTCCATCTTTCTGTAAACTGCTTTACCAAAAACTCAAATCATAACATAATGTTAAAAAAATGAGCATTGTTCGGGCGCTTATTATATAATTAGCCAGGCTTGAAAAATCCAGCCACGGCAAGGGGGATATAGTCCCTGGAAAGCTCAGACGCCAACTATTGGCGATCGAAATTGCATTAGCAAACATATTTCTCATCAACGCGAAAGCCTACGCGGAATATTCCCAAATGAAGATGTTCCTGATCGCACTTATTGACTTCGCTGTTAGCCCGCCGGGGGTTCAAACCCCCGGCTAATAGCTAAAGTCGGTTAAAACCGACTAATAGGATGATGCTTATAGCGGATTTCACTAAGAGTGAGGTACACCTCTCAATTGACCTTCTTGGCACAAAAGCGTGGTAGTCTCAGAATGCTGTACCTCACCAGATTGAAAAACGCTATAAAATCATTGTAGCTTTGTTTTGACAAATCATACATGACTTTTCTCTACTTTTTGTCAGGGCTTTTATGGCGATGCCTTGGTCGAGTTAACCACCACATTATCCCTGCTACTACTAGGGTCAAAAAATCTACATCGCTATCTGCATCAGCTTCTCCCCTAGCTACCGAACCAAAAACCCGCACATTGATAGCGCCATGTTTCGCTGCTATTTCCAGGATCTCTTCTCGCTTTTCTTTCAGCAGTTCCTCAATTCCCATTATCCGACTCCTCTATTAGCACGGGGATTTTTTACTACATGTCAATCTTAGCACAGAACTCAATCTTTCTGCAACACTGTATTGAAAATTTTCACGATAATGGCAGCATTAATCATGGCGTAAGTCGTCAGCGATTTGGTCATCGTCTAGGTTAATTACCGGGATTTTCATTCGTCCGATCGCGCACTGCGTAGCGGGGGGGTCCGGGAGCCTGCAGCCATGTTCAAACATAAATTGGATTTTGTGCATGTGACAAAATTCAGCAGCCTTGCCTAGAGACAGCCGGCATAACTCATACAGTTTGACTGCCAGCAAGAAGAGCAGTTCTGCTTCTAAATCTTTGGGTGATTTGCCCGAGGTAATCAGTAAGTCCTCGGGGTAGTAAATAGACATATCAGGTATATTTGTCCGATCCCATTTTGGAAAAACAATGCTACAATTATTTTGAACATTATCGATTAGTCGGTTTTAACTCATATCTTGCACCATTTGCAACTAAAGGCAGAGCCTCGATAATTCGTTCCCAGGCGGAGCCTAGGAACGAGGGTAAAAACACTTTATTTATAAGGTTTTCAGTG
>JACOMV010000035.1:18355-19377 GCA_014324065.1 Hormoscilla sp. SP12CHS1
CCACGGCGGGCCATGAAGCCAATCGAACTCATATCTTGCACCATTTGCAACTAGAGGCAGAGCCTCGATAATTCGTTCCTAGGCGGAGCCTGGGAACGAGGGTATGGCTTTTCTGCTGGAGAAATGGGTGCGATCGCCCTATGGTAACAAGTCCCGCACTCTCAAGGAACCCGCAGTCCGATGGCCGATCGCCACCTCAACTTCATCCAACGGACTGTAATCTTGGCGCTGTCGATAAATTGGTCCCGAACTCAGATCTACCGGTTGAGAATAAACCTCAAGTTGCCCTTCTACAAGATTAACAATCCAATAAACTGGTATTCCCGCCCGCGCGTAGAGGCGTTGTTTCAAAATCCGATCGCGTTCCAGGGTCGAGTCAGCTACTTCCACCACTAAAGCTACGTCTGGCCCACCCGGATGGCCATCGAGATAGTCCCGGGTTTCGCCTCCCACGATAACAATATCTGGTTCCGGCTCGCTATCATCTAGTGTAATGGGTTCTTGGGAGTCTACATACCAACCATCAGGCGCGATCGCCTCCAAAGCATTTCGAGTCAACTTAGTAGCAGCGCGATGTGGGGGATTTTTAGCCATTTTCGGAATTAACCAACCTTCCAGCAGTTCCACCTTATCATCCGAGTCGAGGATACCCGATCGAATCATTTGGTGATACTGCTCTACCGTCAAGCGCCAAACAGGTTCAGTAGGTACAGCCAGAGGTTGGCTCTTTATTTGCCTTTCTGTTTTAGTAGATACAGACAATTACTTTCCTCCTGTCAGAGCTTATCCTATCCTAGCATGGCAGCGTCAATCTTGTCAACATCTATGAGTAATTAAGGGCTCAAGAGAGACTCCTCGTTCTTCTAGGTAACAGCGCTCTTCTTCAGCTTCTTTCTTCAAGAGATCTTGATGAGTTTCACAGTATTGAATAGCTTCATAGACATTGTGATAACTTTTACTTATATATAGGCCAAATCAAGGGTTTCAGCCATTTCAGCCTTTTTTGGAGACTTGATTTTGTA
>JACOMV010000036.1 GCA_014324065.1 Hormoscilla sp. SP12CHS1
TACATAGCTATCAAATAGGCCATTACTGGTCAAATCATTGTTGCCGTCTCCGTCGATGTCGATGCTGCTGCTGTTGAAATATCCTGTAGCCCACGCATTACCATCGCTGTCGGTGGCTATGCCTGTGCCCTCGTCATTACTGCTACCGCCGATATTTAAGGCAAAGAGCAAAGTACCATCGGGGTCGAACTTGGCTACATAGTTATCAGTACCGCCATTACTGGTCAAATCATTGTTGTCGTCTCCGTTGATGTCGATGCTGCCGTTGAAATATCCTATAGCCCACGCATTATTATCGCTGTCGGTGGTTATGCTATAGCCCTGGTCATTACCGCTACCGCCGATATTTAAGGCTTTGACCAAATCCCCATTGCTGTCGATCTTGACTAAATAGCTATCAGTACCGCCATTACTCATCAAATCGTCGATGCTGCCGTTGAAAAATCCTGTAACCCACACATTACCATCGCTGTCGGTGGCTATGCCTCTGCCCTTGTTATCACCGTTAACGCTGATAGTTAAGGCAATTTCTAAGTTGAAGACACCACTATAGGTGGCCATTACTTCTGTTTTTAGAGCAGGAGGAAGGTTGACTTTACCCGTAGTTACCTCCAACTCCCAATTACCACCTTTAACGGCAGCCCCCGTCAGACTACTTGAAGCGGCAATCTCTGCCCCAGTCAGGTGGTGCAACTTAGCAATCAACTCCTCTCCCGCATCCCCGGCGGCCACGTTACAACCATAGAGGAGGAGGTTGTCGAGTTTCCACCGTTGCAGTTGAGGTGCGTAGCGCCCGAGAGTATCTAAACTCAGTTGACCGTTCCCCAGATACAGACAACCGGGGGAACCGTGGCTGATAATATGGAGGGCGTTAGTTTCTGGATGCAGTTGCAAGACCTGGCTGATCTGCTCTATGCCATCACTGGTTTGGTCTAGGAGGAAGGTCTTTGCTTCAGGCTCAACGCCATCTATCAGTTGCTGATAGTTTTCTACCCCGGTATCTATTATTACTACTATTGTGTTCGGCTTAAAGGTCGAAATCATTTTAGGGCTCTCCGATATTTTCATGTATTTTCATCTCGTTCCTTTTCCATACCTTACTGCCTATTCTAGCTGGACGCTTCTATCTTGCTATGATCGCTCCTCTGGCCCTCACTATACTTATACTTAACAACCTGCCATTTCCCTTTTAGGCCAGCAAATTCAGCCTTATTTCGCCGGTTTGCTGTCACGAGGCTTAAATAGGTTTGCTTGTTCTCGCCCTGAGCCCATCATCCAAATACATATGGTATTCCCCTCCCTTCCGCTGCACGTCTGGATAGACGTTCAGGGTAATGGGATTCTTCTCTCCTTTGGCGTTCCGTTCTCCCACATATTGTTTCGATTGTGGGAATAATCGCCCCCTCCCGGACGTAGATGGGAACGATAAAGTTAAAGTGCTCGTTATTTTCACCCCTGTAGATCTTGGCATCAAAATCCCGCAGCACTGTTCCGCCTTCTTCCGGCTTGCTAAGGGACTGAACGTTGTTCTTAAAGTTATACCAGTAGCTACCTTGGGGCAGATAGATATCCCGCTTGCCATCATTGTTATTTTCCGTCTGAGGCCGCAAGACCGGAGCAACGAGGAAATCCTTGCGGACGAAAAATTCGTCGTTGAGGCATTGGTCTTTATCGTTATAGAGAGACTTGTCTTGGGGATCGTTGAGGAACAAGGGACGACAGATGGGCAGACCAGTCAGAGTGTTCTCAAACAATGCGTCATAGAACAGCTGCATCAGCCGGTAGCGCAATTCAATGAAATGCTTGCAAATATCCGGCACCATATAGTACAAGTCCCGGGGTTCTGGGGGATTGCCGCCAAACCACTCTACATATTGGAATGGTTCTTGGAAATCTTTGCGCCCTTTGCGGACGTAGTGGTTGCGGAACCAGGGTAAGAAGGCACCTGCAGCAGTCCAGCGAATTACCAGTTCTGGACTCGCCCACTTCTGCTGATCGTCACTCACTGACTGTTCAAAACCGCCGATATCTTGCCCCGTGACTGCCAAGGCATTCATGCCAAGAGATAGGACTTGTGAAATATTCATCTGGAGGAAATCCCAGTCAGAAGAGTTATCCCCAGTCCATAAGCCAGCATATCGGTGAGAACCAGAAAAACTGCCTCGCCCGATGATAAAGTTGCGCTTGTTTTCGCGCCACTTCAGTTCCTCGGATAGTTGGTACAGGTTATTGAGTCCTTCGTAGGTGGCTTTGTGGAGATTGTACGAGTACAGATTCCAAACTTTGATCGCTGGGCTTTGTTTTACGTCTGAGGGGTAAAAATCGTCAGTCACATATAACTGGAAGGGAAAGCCCTTCATATCCCCACGGAAGTCGCGGATAGCTGGGGTAGTCATATCCTGCCAGACAAATTATAGCCCCAGAAATTGAGTTCCTTTGGACGCTCTGTAACGTGATAACATGGGACGGCATCACCATCAGCAACAGCGTCTGCAAATGAATTGCCTGTTTCCTCTGACTTGTGGCGGCCTGCCCTGACATTGATCAGCATTTTCAAGCCGTCATACTTGGCAGTCGTCCCTGCATAGGGCTGACCGTCCGTGATTCCGTGTCCGATCTCAATAAACCTGACGTTCGTAGGCACGGCATTGGTGGTGAATTGCACAATATTGTCTGCTAGACTCGCTCTTGTGTCGGCAGGTTCGACTCCGTCATCTGCAAAAGCAGTACCTGCACCACAGAAAAGGAGCAAGCAAGCTAGGCAAACGACACTCCCAAAAACTTTGAGCATTGATTTCATATCGATCTCCTAAATTCGTCCATCGATAACATTGGTTTCTGGCTCGACCGATCGCGATCGCCCCCAACATAACCGATCGATCCGGGCGCATCCAGAAACGGCTTGTGAAAAGGGCAAGAGACAAACGATCGAACTGGGCGGCGCGAAATTCACGTGCCAGCAAACTGGATGGCGATCGCCCACTAACCCACAGCAGTAGGGGATTAGACAGACACCAACAGTATGTTTGCTTGTCTATGTTTGCTTGTCAAAACGCGCCCAACAAGTTATGAAATCACATTTTGCACAAACCACATCCGGTAGTGGGTCAAAAGTGGTGATTTTAGCGCCAACCCTGGGATCCCCGTAGTCAAATTACTACAGCTTGACTACTACCTTGATTGCTTTTCAACCTCTTTCCCAAGGATTCTTCTCTTTGTCTACTTCTTTCGACTTTTTGACAATAGTATTATTACTGAATATTTATTTTTTTTTCTGGAGAGTGCGAAGTTCTCACAGAATCAGACGAGCGCCATTAAGCTGAAACACTTACTGTGAGGGGCTTACAGCCCTTAATCCCTCGCGAATTGTCCCGTCAGGTAGCTCGATGGCAAACCATCTTGTGACAAGTCGTTCTCCAAAGAACTTCGCACTGTCCAGTATTTTTTTTGCTACTTTGCTTAAGTAAAAAAACGTGAGTTCGACAAACCTTAAACGCTGGAAGCCTTGCCAGTCCTGACTTCGGGAATCCAGCTAGCCTTATATTGTCAATAATTAAAAATTAACGAGAAACACGAGCGACTATTCTCAACTAGAAGCTATAGTTGAAATCTGCTTGAGATCGAGGACTGGCACTGCTGGCACTGTTTGGGAGCAAATTCTTCATCGCCCAGGGGCAGGGGTTTTAGATTTTGACGAAAAGCCGATTCTGGTGGTAGAAATTGTCAGCAGCAATCGTCGGGAGGATTATGTGATTAAACGCAATGAATACGAAATGGCGGAAATCCCCGAATATTGGATCGTAGATCCCAAGAATAAACTCGTTCGGGTCTGTGCTAATCCTAGGAATAAAGAAGGATATAGTTTTGTAGATTTTGCTGAAGATACCTCAATTGTTTCCAGTGAGTTTGAGCAGCTAGTTTTATCTGTCAAAGAACTGCTGGCTCCGCCGTTGGTGGAGGAATTAATTAAAGAAGAACAAAGCAAAATCAAAACCCTGGAACAACAGGCCGAAACTGAACGCCAACGGGCCGAAACTGAACGCCAACGGGCCCAAGCCGAACGCCAACGAGCTGAAAATGAAAGCCAACGGGCTGAACAATTAGTCCAGCGTTTACTAGAAATGGGAGTAAACCCAGACGACATCCATTAAAATTACCTTCCTCCCTTTGGGTAGCGCTCCACAAGTAATGATTATATACCACTGAAACAACAGTTAGTGGATTTGCTATCATTACATCAGGAGCACTACCCCACTCGCAGCGGAGGGGGCCCGGAGCGTGCGAAAAATCGCAAGTGTAGGTAGTTGAGGGTGTTGCAGCCTCGGAGGTCTGTACCTGGTCGTCCCAACTGTGCTGACGGTCAAGAGGTCCAATAAGCTAAGATAAGATATAATGGTCAATGAACGCGAACGCTGCGCGAAAAATCGCAAGGGAAGTGGAATATGACACAAGCTGTTGTCCCAGCAGGGGAGGTGGCCATCAATGAACCTCAAGAAAAGGAACATCTGTTAACCTTCCAAGAATATCTCGACTATGAAGGAGAACCGGATTTTCTCTATGAATTAGTCAGGGGTAAACTAATAGCCATGTCCGCACCAACTCTCGAAGACATACAAATCTGCGAATTTTTACGGTACAAGTTACAGTGCTACGTTGCTGCCCAAAATTTATTTTTGGTGGTGAAAACCACTGTCGGTGTTAGAACCGAGGAAAATTCCTACCGAATTCCTGATGCGATCGTTTGCAATCAAAGTCTTTGGGAGCAAATACGCGCTCGTCCAGGGGCAGGGGTTTTAGATTTTGACGAAAAGCCGATTCTGGCGGTAGAAATTGTCAGCAGCGATCGTCGGGAGGATTATGTGATTAAACGCAATGAATACGAAACGGCTGAAATTGCCGAATATTGGATAGTAGATCCGAAAAAGAAACGAGTTCGAGTGTTTGTTAATCATAGTGAAGAAGGATATAGTTGGGATGATTTTACCGAAGATACCTCAATTATTTTCGGTCAGCTTGAGCAGCTATTTTTATCGGTGAAAGAACTGCTTGCACCGCCGTTGGTGGAGGAATTAATTAGAGAAGAACAAGCCCAAATTAAAACCATGAAAGAACGGGTCGCCGAAGGTAAAGGCGCTGACAAGTTAGCCCAGCAGTTACGAGAAATGGGAGTTAACCCGGACGACATCGATTAAAATTCCTGAGGTAAATTACCAGGCGATCGCCTCAAATTATGGCGATCGTACTGTTAAGTTATCCGACAGCAAACTCTGTAAACTGACGTGCAAAAGGCTCGTGAAAAGCTAACACAATATCCTGTTTGGATAGATGGCGATCGAGCAACTCATTAGCAATACCAATCTCAGTGCCATCATATTGAATCCAAATCTTGTCACCCTTGAGATCGATATGAATCGAACATCCATAAATCCGCCGATCCTTGTGCCAACCTGTCCGAATCACCTGATAATGTTCCCCTTGTTCGTCAAAACACGTGTAAGCTTCTACTTCCCCATAGGAAGGTTTTCTTTGGCTATATTCAGTGAGAATTTCTTTAACTATCGTGCGATGACGCTCTAGCTTTTCCATTGTACAATCTCCTCTTCTAATGGGTTAAACACAATTAACTTGATTTCTACCTCTTCCACAATCATTTGGGTAAACCGTCTTGAAAAGAAGTCTTTGTAGGTAGAAGATGGAACAGCAAGATACAAAAGTCGTTCTGGTTCCACTGCTTTCAGGGCAAAACGATAGTTATAATATTGTCCCAAGGCAGTATGAAACTGATAAATCGTAGAAACTCCCAAAAAGCTCTTGATTTCTACTGCAATTTTTTCACCTTGCTTCTGTGCTGCAATTAACTGCTCTGCACCTAGATCGATCTTCAGAAGCACTTCCCCGAAGTCGATCTCCAAGGGATCGTGGGTAATTGTCCAACCTTCTCTTTCTAGTCCGTGACAGACTGCATTATGGTAAATATCTTTAGCCATATATCAATCTAGTTAGATAACGATCGTCCCTAATACATTTGTCAATCTCGTATTGATAAGCATTAAATCAGTTAAAGAATAATAGAGGCATCACATATAATCACAGATATAAGCCTCGCTAGCGGTACTTTTCGACTATAAACGTTGAATAGTCCGAAGAATTTTCTGCCATCCCGTCGTCGGTCGAAATTTCCAAGCGATCGACTTGCTAGAACCACTGCGACCAAGCCATAGCATACTCTATATCGGGTTTGAGTTCCCTAGCTTGGCGGAGTTGGCGGGCGAGTTCGAGAAGTTGAGCGAGGTCTTCTGGAGAGAGTCGATCGATTTCGGAGTTGAGTTGTTGGCGAAGTTGGATCTTGGTCATAGAAAGATAAGATTACTAATTCTCTGGTGGGTTAGCTTATTCTAACCCACCGTAAGCACTCTGTTGCTGTTGGGTTTCGTGCCTCAACCCAACCTAAATCTGCATCTCGCAGCAATTCGCCATTACCGACCTTGGCAAAGCATGCGATCGCGGTCAATTTCTGGTTCTTGCCAAGAATAGGCGAAATGGCTGACAGTGTGGATGTGGGGAGCCATTTGACGAATCGCTTGCATTTGTTCTTCTAGGGAAGGACGATTGCTGCGCGATCGCCCCCAATTTCCTGCTAAGACCGGTTGGATCTGGGCATTATGGGGAGCCAAAGATAGTACCCGCTTGACCTCAGAGAGAATGCAGCTAGCATTACCGCAGACACCGTAAGACATGGGATGCCATTCCATCCAACTTGGGAACCGATCCCAAGGCTGCAAGCGAGAGTCAAACCCCTGACCGATCGTTTTATTAGCAGAGGGAAAAAATACCACTCCTGTAGGAATTCCTTGACGTTCGGCTGCATAGCTGGCCATTTTGACAAAATCTAAAATCCCTTGCATTGCATGAGCGACAGTCAGGTGCCAGAGTTCGAGTTGTAATTGAGCTTGACGTACTTTCACTTGTTCAGTCTCATCGACGATCTCATCTTCTTGGGGTCTTTCGGACTCGGTTTGTTCGGCAGGGTAGATATTGTCGAGTTTGCGACCTTGCCAAAGGGGTTCTCCCTCATTAGGATAGAGCTTATCTACTGCCCGAATATCTGGGACGGTAATAAATCCTTGCTCTAAGAACCTGCGGATCAGTTCTCGACCCTTTTGATTGAAGGCGCGTTGATACAAATTTTGTTGAGACGCCCGACCATAAATCCACAGGTCTTGAACTCTACTAGCTACAGAAGCCTTTCCAGTCAACCTTGGATAGCGGACGTAGTCAAATAAAACTCCGTCCGGTCGGCGTTGGAGCACGGCATGTAGCATGTAGTAGTAGTCCCGTTTCGCTTGCGGGTTGTAGGGGTCGATGAAGACTTGCTCGGAGTCCCCCTGTCGCAAGTTATATCCCGTGCTATGCTGTGCTTTTTCATGTATGGAAACACTGGTGTGGTTGTCGCCATTGCGGGCTAATGCTTGTTCCCGACCCGGTAGCTGGGAGTAGATGTAACCGAAATTCATCGTAAACATCCAGGCGTAGACTTTTAACCCTCGTTCGCGACCTTTTTTAATCGCTTCTGCTAACAGATCGATTCTCTCCGTGCCGGGCGATCGGACTACAGAGGGCCAGAGAGTACGGTTGTCCGCCATTGGCAGCAGCACCTGACCGTCATAAAATACTTCCACATAGACCTGATTGTAACCCAAGTTAACAAGGCGGTCCATGAGAAAATCAAGGGATCCGGGCTGGATATCGCAGGGATACAAGCGCAGCCAGATTGCCTGGTTTTGAGGCCAATTTCTACGCCTACATGCCCGTAATTGAGCTGCATGTTGGCTGACCATAGTCTGGTATTGCTGTTGGAATTCGACATCCCCGTTTAATGCTGCTTTCCGTAGGTTTTCTTTCTCTCGCGCTACTGCTGGCAATAAATGACAATGGGCTGTAGTTATCGCCTGGGCTGCTTTACTTCCCACTAGGGGCATATTTCCATATAGTCCGACAAGGCTACCGGTTAATATGGCGATCGCCCTCCGAGTCCAACTGACTTGCGGTCTCATTAAATAGTTTGACATTCCTACAGACAGTTCCAAACAACTCTTACGATCTCAACCTGACTGAGCTAGTTTAGCTCAGTCGGCTGAATATCTTTACCAGTATAAGGGCGGAAATTCCGGTATTTTCTATTCTAAGGAATTGATACCTCCCACAGCAGGCGATCAACGATGGCCCCTGCCCGACGGCCCCCCGCTGGGATCGTCCGATGGGACAATACATAAGGGGCTAAGAACTTGACATCATCTGGAGTAGCATAATCCCGATCGTCGATCAATGCCAGGGCTTGGGTTGCCCGCTGCAAGATTACAACGCCTCTGGGACTGACCCCAAGGGTGATTTCTTCATCTGACCGCGTCGCCCTGACCAGGTTGACGATGTACTGCTGCAAAGATTTATCCACTTTCACCTGAGTAGCCAGTTGCTGTAATTCTTGCACCTCTTTTAAGGAAATGCAAGGCTGCAAATCTGCAACTTTGATGCCACCCTGGACTTGTTGGAGCATCTGAAGTTCCTCTGCTGCTGTCGGATAGCCCAAGGAGAAAGATAGGGCAAAGCGGTCCATCTGCGCTTCTGGCAGGGGAAAGGTGCCCTGATACTCGATCTGGTTTTGGGTGGCAATGACAAAAAAAGGACTCTCGACGGAACGAGAAACCCCATCTACCCTTACCTGTCGTTCCTCCATCACCTCTAACAATGCTGACTGAGTGCGGGGTGTTGCGCGGTTAATTTCATCGGTGAGTAGGACATTAGTGAAAACTGGTCCTGGCATGAATGTAAACTCACTGGTGTTAGGATTCCAGATATTCGTGCCCGTGATGTCACTCGGTAAGAGGTCGGGAGTGCATTGAATGCGTTGAAATTTGCCGTCAATGGACCGCGCCAAAGACTTTGCCAGTAGGGTTTTGCCCACGCCGGGGACATCTTCTAGCAAGGCGTGACCCCCTGCTAGCAGTGACACCAACACTAAACGGATGGCATCATTTCTACCCACAATTGTGCGGTTGAGGTTCTCGGTTAGCTGCTGAATACGCTCTCTCATCAGGATAGTTGCTCTGCAAGGCATTATTAAAGCAGGATCGTCTCTTTAGTATAGCAATATTGCCCTGCCCTGGGCATTCAGCAAAAGCTCTTGAGCTAGATTTTTTTTCGCTACAGTCCGATGGTAGCGTCCATTCTTACCACACCTTGCCGATCGTTTGACTGATTTCATATCCGATCGTGCTGTTGTTTGAAAATTGGCAGATACAGTATAATTAGATTATAGTTCTGGTGCTGCTGCTTATGTTAAAGTACAATCTGTTAGACTGCTTACCTGGGGCTGAAGCTCTACCTGACTCTGACGAAAAACCTGTGGACAATCAATTACAACATTTAATTCCCGGTATGCTGGAGGCAATACTGGCGACGATCTGGGCAGAACGGTGGGACTGGTTTTTCGGGGTTGACATGGGGATTTATCATCACCCAGAAGAACCGGCGATCGGCCCGGATGGATTTCTCAGCTTGGGAGTCGATCGAGTGATTGATGAGGGACTCCGCTTCAGCTACGTCCTCTGGGAAGAAAATAATGTGATACCGATTTTGACCATAGAGGTGGTTTCAAAGAACCGGGGTGGAGAATATAACTCAAAGAAGGACACCTATGCAGAAATGGGGGTATTGTACTATGTGATTTACAATCCATTTCGTCGCCGGAAACCACGTCTAGAAGTTTATAACTTGGTGAAGGGAAAGTACCAGTTACAGCAAGGAAATCCTGTTTGGTTACCAGAGATCGATTTGGGAATTGGTACAGAAAAAGGCACATATCAGGGGATAACCCGGGAATGGCTTTACTGGTATAATGAGCAAGGAGAACGATTTCTGACTCCCGAAGAACTGGCCCAGCAACAGCGACAACTCCGCCAAGAAACGGAACAACGCGCACAAGCAGCTGAACAACGCGCACAAGCGGCTGAACAACGCGCTTTATATCTGGCGGAACAGTTGAAATTGCTCGGCATAGATCCGGACTCTCTTAATTGAAAAGAGGTGACGGGAGATCGGGTGGTCTCGATCTGCTATAATTAAGAAACCCTGTTTTGACAAAAAACACGGTTTTTGGGTTACAAATGATGAGATAGGAGAGAAAAAATATGTTCGAGTATTCCGATCGCAATGTACCTGATGCTGAAGAGTTACGGGACACTGACAAACAGGCGGCCAATAATCTAAATCAACTACAACATTTGATGCCCAGTTTGCTGGAGGCGACTCTGGCTATAATATGGGCAGATCGCCTGGATTGGTTTTTTGGTGCGGCATTGGGGATTTATTATCACCCCGATGAAACCGCGATCGTCCCAGATGGGTTTCTGAGTTTGGGAGTCGATCGAGTTTTAGATGAAGAACTCCGCTTGAGTTATGTGATGTGGGAAGAAAAGCAGATCCCGCCGATTTTGACCTTAGAGGTGATTTGCAGTGAAGGTGGAGGAGAATATTTCTTTAAGAAGGACATCTATACAGAATTGGAAGTGCTGTACTACGTAATTTATAATACGATGCGTCGCCGCAAACCACCTTTGGAAGTTTATCGCTTGGTGGATGGCAGGTATCAGCGACAGTTGACAAATCCTGTATGGTTGCCAGAAATTGGTTTGGGCATTGGTAGCGAAATCGGAACCTATCAAGGAATAACTCGGGAATGGATTTACTGGTATGACGAACAAGGAAAAAGATTTCTGACTCCAAAAGAACGGCTACAGGCCGCCGAACGACGCGCTTCATCTTTGGAAGCAAAGTTGCACGCGATCGGGCCAGGTTGGTAGTGAAGACTTTAGTCTTCAACAGGTTCGTAGTGAAAATAATACCATTATATCAAAAGATGCAACCAATAGTCTCATGATAAAAATCTGCAACATTGTTCATTGCTATTAGCTATTTTCAATGAACAATGAACAATGAACAATTCATTAACCTCGTCTACCGCTAACATAAGCTTTGGTTAGCGGATCTTGGGGAACATTAAAGATTTGCTCGACCTCCCCTGCTTCAATTAACTGCCCCACTCCTTCTATAACCCAAAACAAGGCCACGCGATCGGCAATTCGTCTGGCTTGAGCCAAGTTATGGGTGACTACTAATAGGGTATATTTTCCCCGCAAGTTAAGGATGAGATTTTCGACCACTTCGCTGGCAATGGGGTCCAGGGCGCTACAAGGCTCGTCCATTAGCAGTACCTCCGGTTGCAGGGCTAAGGCCCTGGCCAAGCAAAGCCGTTGTTGCTGACCGCCAGAGAGGGAAAAGGCTGGGGCTTTGAGTCTATCTTTGACTTCATCCCACAGTCCTACATCTCGCAAAGATTCCTCAATCAGGCGATCGCATTCTTCTCGATCGCGTTTGCCGTGTTCTCGGAGTGGAAATTCGATATTTCTCGCGATCGATAGGGGAAAGGGAGTGGGTTTTTGAAACAGCATCCCTACTCGCCGGCGCAGTTCGATGGCCTCGATCGTCTGGATATCTCGATCTTCTAGAATCACTCGCCCGGACAGCTGACATCCGGGAGTTAACTCGTTGAGTCGATTCAGACAGTTGATAAAACTGCTTTTTCCGCACCCAGACGGACCAATTATTGCCATAATTTTTCCAGATTCTATGGTCAAGTTTACCTCTTTTAAGGCGGTTTTTTTTTCATAGGATAAGCTTAAATTTTCCGTTCTCATTTCTGGCGGTCCCTTGGCGGCTTTGCCAGTGCTATTGCTAGAGATAACCATGACCGATATTGAAGATTACAGAACGTGAATTTTCGATACGCGGAACTGTTTTGCCAGCCAGGAAACCCCAGTATTAATCCCTACTAATAAACCGACTAAGACGACAGCGGTGGCATAAGCATGAGATTCGCCCCCGGGAACGTTCATGGCGAGGTCGTAAATGTGGATGGAGAGCGATCGCCCGGAATCTAATAATGACTCTGGCATCCGATATACGTAACCGCTGGTAAAGATTAAGGCTGCTGTTTCGGCGATCGCCCGACTTATTCCCAATAGCAAGCCAACTGCGATCCCGGGCATGGCAGATGGTAACAGTAACTCCCATAAAATGGCGGGGCGAGAAACTCCTAAAGCCGCTGCTGCTCGACGATAGTCATCGGGAACGCTTTCAAACCCTTCTTGGGTAGACCGAATCAAAATCGGGAGTACCATACAGGCCAGGGTTAGTCCTCCCGAGAGAATCGAAAAACCCAGACCGAGGGTTTTACAAAAGAAGGCATTGCCAAATAATCCGAAAACAATTGAAGGGGTTCCGGCTAATAGATCTAGACTCTGACGTACCCACCTCCCGAACCAATTTTCTTTGGCGGTAAATTCGGCTAATAAAATTGCCGTGCCTACCCCCAGGGGAATCGCTACGACCATACAAACTCCCAGAATTAATCCCGTTGATGCTAGAATGGGGGCAATTCCTCCCTCACGACCGGCTTTTTCCGGCGATCGGGTGATAAATTCCCAATTTACCAGACTCCATCCCTGCCAGAATATATCGCTCAAGAGCCACAATAAAATGCCACTCACTCCCAGGGCCACTGCCCAAATTAAACCAGTGGCGATCGCCTCTTTTTTGTTAATCTTAAACTTTCTCTCAGTCATAAATATGCCCTCGATTGATCGCTTCGGCGATCGCCACCAGCAGCAGCACCATTGCCATTAACATCAGAGCGCTGACAAATAAAGCCCCCTGATGATTTCCCGTAGCATATGCCATTTCTAGAGCAATATTTGCCGTCAAGGTCCGCACCGGAGCAAAAATACTTTTAGGGATTTGCACCACGTTGCCGCAAACCATTAACACTGCCATTGTTTCCCCGATCGCCCGTCCCGTTTCCAGAATTATGCCAGTTATCAGACCCGATTTTGCCGCCGGGAAAATTACTCCCCAGACCGTTGCCCAGGGTCCCAATCCTAAAGCTGCTGACGATCGCCTATACTCGGCAGGTAAGCTGGCAAAACTGGCATCAGCAACCAGGGCCACTGTCGGCAAAATCATCAGGCCCAGAATCAATATTCCTGCTAATAAACTGGGTCCAGGGGGATGCAGGCGATTGATTATTGGCACCAGAACTACTAAACCCCAAAACCCATAAACTACTGAGGGAATTCCTGCTAGTAATTCTATCATGCGGCGGTAAATCTGGGCGACCGCGCTGGGAGCATAATATTGACAAAACACTGCCGATGCTATTCCTAAGGGGGTGGCGATCGCCACGGCACCCAAGGTTACCAGTAGGGTTCCCCAAACCATGGGCAGCAGGTTATACTGCTCCCTGGTCGGATGCCAGGAAGAATCGCTCCAGAACCGGGCCAGTCCTACTGCTTGCAGTACATTCCAGGCGTTCCCGCACAGAAATACGATAATCAGCAACCCGATCGCCCCCGAGATCGTTGCCATGCCGCGCAATATCCAAACTAAGACTACTTCATTTCGAGATATAGACAAAATATTGCTCCTCAATAATCTGCTTTACCTGGGGCGATCGGGCAAATTCAATAAAGTCTTTTGTTAGCCCCTTGGGCTTTTCCCTGGTGACAAAGTTGAGCGGGCGGGCCAGAGGAAAACTGCCCTTTTTTACTGCCGCCGTTGAGGCCGCAACTCCTGCTATCGGCAGCAGTTTAATCTGGTTTCCGCTAGCAGCACTGTACTCGGCGGTCCCAATGGAAACATAGCCGATCGCCTGGGGATTTCCGATTACAGTTTTAATCCCCTGTTCGTTGTCCCCAATCACTACATCTGCCTGAATCTCAGTAGTTGGCAATTGATAATATTTGGCAAATAACTCCAGAGTCGATCGCCCCTCCGCTTTGTTGACCACAGTAATGGGGGCATCTCGACCGCCTACTTCCTTCCAGTTGTTAATTTTATCGGTGTAAATCCCGATAATGTCTTCTCTCTTGAGTTCGGTAACTGGGTTTTCCTGATGGATAATGATTGAGATGCCATCCCAGGCGATCGTAAATGCCATTAAGTCTTTTTCTTCAGGCTTCAGGGCCCTGGAAACCATGCCAATATCGGCCACCTTTTGACGGGCGTCGGCAATCCCCCGAGAAGACCCCCCGGTTTGTACGTCGATCCGCACGTTGGGGTGTTCTCGTTCGTACTGCTTGCCGATCTCCGCAGCTAAGGGCGCTACGGTACTCGAACCAGTCAACACTAGCTTTTGGGTTTGACTTTGATTACAGGCTATCAGCAGGGCGATCGCCAACCCAATGGCAACTCTGCCGACAAAGCGCGAGGTTTTCATATTGATTTGTGGTCTCAGACAATTCATCGTTTCTTATTATCTCCCATTTCTCGAAAGAACGCAATCGAAACCCGAAGGTCTAATCAAATTATGGCGGCAGCGCCATTACTATCTGGTGCGATCGCGCAATATTTCGGCAATTTATTCTAAAGTTGAGAGTGGAGGGTTATGTTCGCGGATAATATTGGCAATGTTTTGTAGGTAGGTATCCATTTGTTGTGATTCTTCTTTGGCTATTGCTTTTTCTCCCAGCAAGCTACCATCCTCCATCTTCAGGATCCGATCTGCCAGATCCAATATCCGATGGTCGTGGGTTACCATCAAGATCGCCGCCCCCTCTTCTTTGGCTAAACTATGCATCAGATCCACTACCTCTCGACCTGTTTTACTGTCTAAGGCTGCTGTGGGTTCGTCTGCTAATATTAATTGGGGATAACTTACCAATGCCCGGGCGATCGCCACCCGCTGCTTTTGTCCCCCTGACAGGTTCTGAGGATAGTAGTTTGCGTGCTGGCCTAGACCAACTGCCTTAAGTATAGCATCAGATTTAGCACGAGCTTTACGGTCAGAAATCTTTTCATGCAGTTCCACTGACATTTGCACGTTTTGTCTGGCTGTCATAAATGGTAATAAATTATGACCTTAAAAAATATAGCCAATATGCCGACGGACCCGGACCAGTTGCTCCTCAGAAGCGCCATTTAATTCTTTCCCTAATGTTATCAGACTTCCTGCTTGCACTGAACGCAAACCTCCGATCAAGGATAACAAGGTCGTTTTTCCCGATCCTGATGGACCGGTGAGAATTACAATCTCTCCCCGATCGATGGTTAAATCTATATTAAATAAAACCTGTTTGCGCAGTGTTTTTTTGCCATAATAGTGATTTAGGTTGCGAATGTCAACTACCGATTCCATAATTTTTTAATGCCAATTTATTTCCTCTAGTTCCCAGGTTCTACCTGGGAACGGTCTTCTGAGGCTCCCGCCTCCTATCTTATCTATGCATCCATGCCGAGTCAAGTCTGTAATATCTTTTTCCTCTAGTTCCCAGGTTCTACCTGGGAACGGTCTTCTGAGGCTCCCGCCTCCTATCCTATCTATGCATCCATGCAGAGTCAAGTCTGTAATATCTTTAAGAAAATGGTCTAATTGCTAATTATTAATTGTTAATTGCTAAACATTGAAGACTATTTTGAAAAAACTATACTACAATGAATTTCAACCTTATGGTATTAGTCGGTTTTAACCGACTTTAGCTATTAGCCGGGGGTCCCCGGCGGGCCATGAGACTCAATTTTCAATTATCTCTTCTCCATTCTCCATTAAAAAATATCTGCTGGGTCTGCATCTTTGAGTTTCCGTACCGCGATCGTGCCCGCTACTTCCGCGATCGTACCATTGGCTATATCTGCTGGTTGGATTTTTCCCCCAACCCCAAATTTGGTCGTCGTGGCCCCGATGATTTCACCAGCTTTAATCGATTCTAACCTCAGATCGTCTAGCAATCGCGCTGACCGGGGGATACTCTCGGCGCTATATCCCGTTTCCTGAACAATTGTTTCAATGAGGCTCTCTTCAATTCATCAAAGTAAAATGGTTCGAGAAGCTATTGAAAAAGTAGGTACCAAATTAATTTATCTATCTCCGTATTCTCCAGAATTTTCTCCAATTGAAAACCTTTGGTCTAAAGTTAAAGCTTTTTTAAGGAAATTTAAAGCAAGAACCTATAAAGATTTAATCGAGGCAATTGCAGATGCTATTCTACAAGTAAGTCAGCAAGACATTCACAATTGGTTTGCTCACTGCTGTTACTGTACCTCATGACTATGAGAAACGCAATAAAACCTTCCCCGGTCCTACTTGTACCAGGAGATCGCATTCGGAGGAGATTGCCTCCACCAAGGATATGAAGTCTACTGGCGCTGTAATTTGCTTGCCAAAATGCTCCCGCAGGTTAATTCCTTTTACCCGTTCTCCATTTATACTAGAGAACAACGGTACATTGGTTAATTCTAGTTGCTCTGGGATGGGGGCTGACTGGCGCAGTGAGGCTGCTGCTGCCACAAAATGAGAATGAAAAGCTTTGGACACGGGCAACAGGCGCGTCTGGATACTTTCTTCTAATGCCAGTTATACGACTGCTTCTACTCCCTCTCTGGAGCCAGAAATTACTACTTGTGTGGGACTATTGATATTCGCGATCGCTACATCGCCTTTAACTCGTGCTAAAAGTTCTTCTGCTTGCTGTCGCGAGCAACCCAAACTAGCCATCACCCCGGCAGTTTCTGTGGGTGCTGACATGGCCTTACCTCTAACGGCTGCTAAACCTAACAGCGCTTTTTCGTCAAAGGCACCTGTAGCGTAAAAAGCGGTTAATTCTCCCAAACTGTGACCGCCAACGGCGACTGGTTCGACTCCCAACTTTTGCAGATAGCCCATCCAAATTAAAGATGCCAGGCAGATGGCTGGTTGGGCAATTTCTGTTTGGGCTAACTCTTTTTTCCATTCCTGGAGTTGCTCTCCATCGGCTGCCCGGTCTAGGGGACGATATATATAGGGACTAACTGGTTGGCTGCCCAATGCTTGCAACCAGCTATCCGCTTGCTGCACCAGTTCTCTAGCCCAACTATAGCGCTCTACAAGTACCCGAGTCATGTTTAACCGTTGAGAGCCTTGTCCGGGAAACAGGAAACCAACTCGGCATTGAGTTCTCGCCCTTGACAGCCAGACTGTTTGATGCAGATTGACCTTTGTTTCTCCCACTGCTATGTCGTCGAGCATCTGTTCTAGCAACTGTAGATGTTCTACCAGTTCATCGAGTGTCCCCGCAATTACTGTTGCTCTGATTGGCAGATCTGCATCTAGTTTGCCTGTGAGGTCTGCTGCTAGATCGACGAGTTCTCCTACACTTAGTCCAGCGGCGATCGCCTTGATTTCCTCTACCCGTTGCTGTAAGTTCTCCGGAGAATCAGCACTGAATGGGAACAGTTCCGTATCTTGGTGGGAAACTAGCAACTCTCTTTCGGACAAGACTGGTTCTAAACCAGGGGAGGGTGCATCTCCTGACTCCAGAGTCACGTGGCAGTTGCTACCGCCAAATCCCATGGCCGAAACCCCAGCCCGGAGTATTTCCGTGGGATGGCGACATTCTCCCTGAAGGATCGGATAGAGACAAGTCGCAGTACTTTCAAATACTTCATTCGGTTCTTTACAACCAGCAGTTGGTGGCAAAACCCTCCGATTTACGGCCATCACTGCTTTCATAAATCCGCCAATGCCAGCGGCGGCTTTGGTATGACCGACGATCGATTTCAGGGAAGTGATGCCGCAAAAACGTTTCTTTTCGGTCCCATCCATTGCCAGGGTAATGCCCTTGAGTTCCGCCCGATCGCCCACTGGAATGCCCGTACCATGTCCCTCAATAAAATCCAGTTCCTGGGGACTGTAACTAGCCAAACGGCAAGCACGCTTTGTGCTTACTACGAACGGCAAATTAGGCTTTACCATTATGAGAAACCAAAGGCAGTTGCAATTTTTGTGCTTCTTGCACTTCCAGCCTTGCCAGAGTTGTAAGTAGTTAGGCAAAATACTTTTGATATTTTGCTTTGGGCATAAACATATGCTATAATTAAGACAATAAAACTTATATTTTAAGCGACGTGAAAGTTAGCCATGAGATTCATAAAGGGATTAAGCCATGAAACAATTAATCTCCTCAAACGGATTTATGCACAAAGTAAATATCACCAAGTTAGAAGACGAGCACATTGCATAATGCTCTCACATGAAGGGT
>JACOMV010000037.1 GCA_014324065.1 Hormoscilla sp. SP12CHS1
CCTGACTACTATCACGGAGACCCGCTCCCACGGGAACTCGGTTATGACTTTCTGGTAAAACGGCCCAGTAAATAGTGATCCTAAAGGTTTGCCGGCAGCGCCACTCACAACCAGAATAGGGATAAACGAACAGGTCGAAAGGCTAAATGGGGGCAACCCTAACATAAGCTGCCCAGGACAAGGGCCTATTACCCAGTAGCCGGATGCGGTGAAAATCGCAAGTCCGGTTCCGATTTTTCTGAAGTAAGGGAGGGTTGGGAAGTGATTCCTAGCTCGACCCCGACCCATGAGGGTCCAAACCCCTCCCTCCAAGTACGGGAGAGACTCGTGTCCGATTTTACGGTCCGCGGACCGTGAGCGCCCACCCTAGGGTGGGCGTCTCTGGACACGATTCGGTTCTTACCGCTGTGTGAAGCAAGGACTTAAATATAGGCAATCTGGCAGCCCAAGCCGGAAACGCCGTTAGGGAAGATGCTCCGCTATCAGCGGGTTATGGCTCTTACGTGGATGCTGATATTGAAAGCTTGGCGAACCTGCTGAACTTGAAAGCCGTAAATGGCGGTGCTAATGTAAGTTTGCTATTACCTTATGATGAAGGTGTTTTTTATCAAGCCCGATCGGTCCGCAGACGGCCCGAAAAATCGGTTGACGGGCAGGCGATCGCATCTGGCATTCAACTGTATCTGGACTTGTTGGGGTTTCTGCGGGGAAGAAGCAGCAACTGCACTTTGAGAACAGGTGATAATGCCACAATAGTAGCTAAGCGCGATTATACCGCATCCGTGTTGACGCTGCCCGCTCCGTGCTGTTGGAACTGGTGCGCTTGTTGGGGCGCTCTCGAAATGATATCGTAGTGGTTGGGGGTTGGGTTCCAGAATTATTACTTTCTCAGGGGCGTCTTCAATACATTGGCAGTACTGATGTGGATATCGCTTTTAACCACCGGACTATTCAAGCTCCTGGCTATAAAACGATTCAGGAATTGCTGTTAACTAGGGGATATCGTCAAGGGAGGCAACCGTTTATCTTTTATCGTCACATGATGGTGAATGATAGGGAGATCGTGGTACAAGTAGATTTTCTAGCTGGGGAATATTCAGGAACTGGTACTTCTCACCGTACTCAAAGAATACAGGATCTGCGCGCGCGGCTCGCGGTTGCGATCTGGCTTTGTCAATGGCGACAGAGGTCGAAATTGTTGGCGTGCTTCCGGAAGGCCGGATAGATAATGCTAGAGTAAGAGTGGCAACAATTGTACCATTTTTGGTGATGAAGGGATATCTATTTTTGCCTGCGTAACTATCCTGAAGGGTTAGATGCGCTAGTGAGGATGTTTCAACCGTGCGTTGGCAATAGGTTGGTGCGGGAAGGGTTGAGTAAAATTGGGGAGAAGTTTATGTCTTACCAGCACGTGGGACCTAAGTTTGTAGCGGATTTTGAGGAGTTGATTGACTCGGAAGCGCGAGATATTATAACGAGATGCTTATGAGCGCGTCAACTATTTATTATAACAGTTGGGGATTAGATAGTTAATTTTTATAGTAATTACTCTCTGGATAATACAATAGCTAAGTAAACTGATAAGATATTATCTCAGGTAGTAGATCTTCAGCACCAACACCAAAAAACTGGATATGGCCACTATTCTCAGAGATTTAAGTTATCGCTATCAATGGCTCTATGATGCGATCGCGTAACTATCTGCCCTGGCAGTCGGGGGAGAGAGCCGATTCCGTCAGTTACCGCTACAAGATTTAACCATCACCTCACAAACCAGGATACTATATCTCTGTTGTGGTAGCGGTCAGGCAACTAAATTTCTGGTGCAGCAGTCCCAGGAGGTCACCGGTTTAGACGCCTCGCCCTTATCCCTGAAACGGGCCCAGCAGAACGTTCCCGCTGCCTCGTATGTGGAAGCCTTTGCCGAAAACATGCCCTTGGGCGACAATCAGTTTGATATCGTGCATACCAGCGTCGCCCTGCACGAAATGGAAAGCATGCAGCTACGGCAGATCCTCCAGGAAGTATACCGGGTGCTGAAACCGGGAGGCATCTTTGCCCTGATAGATTTGCACACCCCCAGTAACTGGCTATTTTGGCCAGGCTTATCCATATTTATGCAATTGTTTGAAACCGAAACAGCCTGGCAGCTGCTGCGCACTGACTTACCCCAACTCCTGGGCGAAATTGGTTTTCAGGTTCAGCGCCAGACACTCCACGCCGGTGGCAGTCTGCAAGTAATCCAGGCCCAAAAACCCTAATTAATACCCGATCGCATGGCTGATAGTCATAGCCCATGAGGTGTTTATCTAAAGACCAGATAAACACGCGAAGATAGGGTGTTCTCTTGATTGCCTTTTCCCATTCTTTAATAATCGATATATCTCCCATCCCTACCCCTTGCATCGCCAAATCAGGAAATTCAATCAACCAACCAGATGCCAATTTCTGCAACTGTTGGAACTTGCATGATTTGCCAAGGGGCATCTCCGTTAATTGCTTTGTGAACTTGCTCAACAAAGAATTGAGCAAAACGGCGACGGTTTCCCCCATCAGGCAATTGAGCGATATGATTACCCGTTTCGTAAACAGCAGCCATCGGTAAAAGAAATGATGTCTCGTCATTGAGAAGCCTTTCAAATTCATTCAAGACTTCCTCTCTTGAATCATTCATCTTGGGAATATTCAGGAACTCACAAAATATAGAGGTGTCAACAATTGCAACAGCTTTCATAAACTAATCTCAATCTCAGCCGCGAATATTAGCTAACCATTCCATTGCTTTTCGCTTCTTCTCTTCACTTCCGGGATTGTATTTCACAAACCGTTCTAGCAAACCCCCTGTCATCAGCTGTCCGACAGTACCTCGAGCAATCAGTTCGGGGTAGTCTGGAATATCTCCCAATCGTACAAGTTGACTCGAACCATCATCGGGACTGCGATAGCAAAAGACCGTTTCTGGCACAGCCTCATCAGGTAGAGCATCAAGCAGTGCCGGATTATGGCTGCTAATTAGAACTCGCAAATGGCGTGTTTGTGCAATATTAGAAATGCGCTTAAGTAAACCTTCTGCTCTACTAGGATGTACTCCGTTATCAATTTCTTCAATGACAACAATGCTTTGTTCTGGAGCCGAAAACATGACTGCTGCAATTGACAGAACTCGCAATGTCCCATCTGAGAGGGTTGTTGCATCATAGATGCCACCAAAGGTTTCAGTTAGCTACAACATAACTTCCCCACGAGCAGTTTCAATAAAGCCGATATCTTCAATATCTTGTTCGGGGAGACTTCTGACAAATTCTAATATCTCAGCCTTAATATCTGATTTTTGGCAGATATTATACAGAACCCCGGGGATATTTTCTCCACGTTTTTCGAGCAATCGATCGTCTTTATTACCGTAATCGCGCATTGCATTAGGTTCGGGCTCCAGAAAAACGATGCCACTCAAGCAACGAACATAATTATCGGCAATTCGAGGAATTTTTGCTCGACTCTTTTGATGCTCTGGACGGAAACGAATCTCACTCAATAACTGTGTAAAAATTGCCATGTGGCTGCTGCATGGGATTTTGGGCTTATTCCCATCACCTGCAAAATTGTTATATTCTACCAAAACATCCCTACCTGTTCCTTGAGGTTCGCTGGCAATTTGGTATAGGGGAACGGTCGATATTGGGGCGATAATTTTTTCTTGAGTAACATGGCACTCTCTTTCATTGTCAAGCCCAAGTTCGATCTCGAAATGAGTCCAGTTTTCCAACTCTAAGGTTTCAACATCACAGGAAATTTGAAATAATTTTGCTCCTCGGTATCCAAGATTATCAACTTTACCTCTAAAGGGCATTTCCCTCTGTTGATGACTGTGGCCGAGAAGGCTTAATCTCTCGCCTTTGGCAAGTCTTGCCAGTAATCTGAGGGCTTCAATGATATTGCTTTTACCTGATGCATTAGCTCCAATCAAAACGGTTAAAGAAGCCAATGGCAAAACTCCAGATCGATAGCTTTTAAGGTTTTTTACTTGAATCTGGGTAATCACTTTGATGGCTCCATTTTTATTGATATTACTCAAATATTGAACGGAAGCATCTCAATTTTTTAAAGATAAAAATTGAGATGCTTCCATCTCCGTCATCTACGCCTGCCCTTTAGCGGATGCACGGGTTGGGTCTCCGGACGAAACCCAACTTACGCACTGCCCATCATGGTGGTAATAAACCGGTTTGGTTTCTTATGTTAACAGGTTGGGTTTCGTTCGGAGACCCAACCTACGTCTAAACGGAGAGGGGGGGATTTGAACCCCCGATAGGGTTTTAGCCTATAACGCATTTCGAGTGCGCCGCATTCAACCGCTCTGCCACCTCTCCAGGTATAGTTATTCTACTATTTTACTGATTTTAACCCAAGGGATGCCCAAAATCGGGCTGCTTGGTACAATCTGTTACTCCACTCCTTGTCCCAATATCCTATCACAGAAATATCATAGAAATATAGAATTTGAGGAATTTGTCGTGAAATACACATTTGACATCCTCGGCGTATCGCCAGTTTGGCATTTTTTTAATCACCAGCAAGAGAAGCAGGAACACGAACCCCGTGCTGGTGCGGAATATGTGGGCAGCTACCATTGTACCCTAGATGCCTTTCTGGAATCGGTCGAGACAGTGCCTCGGACTCGCGGTTGGGAATTCGATCGGGTGGTGGACAGCGTCATCGGCTATTGGATGAAAAACTCAGATCGCATCCGGCATTGGAAGCGGCGCTTGCAAGATGCTGGCGATCGGAACCTGTTAGTGGCCCGGGTAGCCGACGTTCATTCCTTAAAGACTGAGTTTGAATCTCTCTTGAATGGTTGATGGGCGATCGGGCGTGCAAAGGTATTCAATCAATTATGAGGTAGAAACCTGGTTTCTCACCAGTAGCCCCCAGAAACCTGGTTTTTTCCATATACCTGGTTTCTTAATTCTTGATTGAATCGAACTATACCGCTGCCGCCGACTTCCTCGATGCTTCCTTCAACAACTCAGCCTTATCCGTTTGTTCCCAAGGCAATTCCAGATCCGGACGACCGAAGTGGCCGTAAGCAGCCACTTCCTGGTAAAAACGTCCGCCGCGTTCCCCTGGCAGGTTGCGCAAATTAAACGTCTGAATAATTCCTGCTGGGCGGAATTCAAATATCTTTTTGACTGCTTCCAACAGGCTATCTTCATCTACCTTGCCCGTACCAAAGGTCTCAATCAACATGCTCACAGGACGGGCCACCCCGATGGCATAGGACAGCTGCACCTCACATTTTTCTGCCAACCCAGCAGCCACAATATTCTTCGCCGCATACCGACAAGCATAAGCCGCACTGCGGTCTACCTTTGTGGGGTCTTTTCCAGAGAACGCGCCGCCACCGTGACGGGAATAGCCACCATAGGTATCGACAATGATTTTACGCCCCGTCAAGCCCGCATCCCCTTGGGGACCGCCAACCACAAATTTCCCCGTCGGGTTCACCAGAAATCTGGTTCGATCGTCAGGCTTGATATCTATATCCGAGAAAGTGGGTTGCACTACAGCCGACCACAGGTCTTCTTTAATCTTTGGCTGCACGGCTGCTTCATCAGTAATGCTACCAATGGTCGGTGCATGTTGGGTAGAAATCAGAATCGTGTCGATTCCCACAGGCCGTCCGTCTTCATAGGCCACCGTCACCTGACTTTTACCATCCGGACGCAGGTAAGGCAATTGTCCCGTTTTACGCACCGCTGCCATGCGCCGACAAATCCGATGGGCCAAACTGATCGGTAAAGGCATCATTTCGGGAGTTTCGTTGCAGGCGAAGCCAAACATCAAACCTTGATCTCCAGCACCCACAGAGTCCAGCTTCTCTTCGGAAGACATCTCCCGTTGTTCCTGGGCGCTGTTCACCCCTTGGGCAATATCAGGAGACTGTTCGTCTAAAGCAATCAAAACTGCACAGCTATTGGCAGAAAAGCCACTATCGGCACCCAAGTAACCAATCTCTGTTATTTTTTTCCGCGCTAGATCGATAAAGTTTATTTGAGCTTTGGAGGTAATTTCACCCGTAATCAAGACTAAACCCGTGTTGACCGCAACTTCCGCTGCTACCCTGCTGCTGGGGTCTTCGGCCAACAATGCATCCAAGATCGTGTCTGAGATTTGATCGCAGATTTTGTCTGGATGTCCTTCCGTAACTGATTCCGAACTAAATAGATAACGACGTGTCAAGGATATCTCCTTTCTTTGCTAAATTAAATTTTCTTGCCTACCACCAAAGGGTAGTTTTCCCTCTACAGGCGATCCCACTTTACCTTATCACTTGCATTTCGTCTACCCGGGCGATCGCCACCTCTGCCTTTTCCAGATTTACCGTACCGGTCCATCCCCAGCTGACCCCTACCACTCCTGCTGCACCGGCTGCCCGTCCCAGATCGAAATCCGCCTGAGAATCTCCTACCATCAAGGTCTGCCCTGGTTCCACGCCCAACTGCCTACAGGCTTCGAGAAATACTTTCGGGTCCGGTTTGCTCAAGTCTGGAAGCACTCCCATCTCTAAGCTTACGTAAGACTCCAGAGCATATTCTTTAACAAAATCTTTAACATTTTCCGTGATATCTGACGATACAATCCCCACCTTCACCCCAGCTTTCCAAAGAGATTCCAGCATCTGGGCCACACCTGCAAATATAGGCGTCTCCATCGCCTTCCGCTGCATATACCTGTCAGCTTCGTCAAAGGCGGAACCGACAATTTCCAGAGATGCAATCCAATCCCGACCGGTTTCTGCCACGTAAGCAGCGGCAGCAATTTGATTTTCCCGACGGCTGCCCACGGCCATTAACCCCCCTGGGTTCAATTGATTTTCCTCCAGTCCAAACGCCATCAGTAGCGGTTCTCCCACACCCGGAATTTGGGCATCTATCAGGCGCACGCGTTTCCGGCCCAGGTTGCGCAAAAAAGCTTCTGAATTTGCCAGGGTGCCATCCTTATCAAAAATCACTGCCTCGATCTGAGGGAATGTTACCGCACCACATTTAATTCTTACCAAGTAACTCACTCCAATGAAATAGCTCAAAATATGTAGGGTGGCACGCAATACCACCCTACTTCAAAGCTATACCTACTCAGCCGAAACCAGGTCGGACTCCTTCTGCTCCGTTGCAGCCGTAATTCTTCTGTCCCAGGAGGGATATCCTCTGAAATCTCATCTGCGTTTAACCCTCACAAATCTAACAACTAGATATGTGCAAGTATAACATCCGCATAAGGAGACAGGTCAGGCTGTCGCAGCCAGCAGGGGGAGTGGCGTAATGCCAGCGCATTCGCGTAGCGTGGCGCCAGCCATGCGCTTATAGTTAGCAGCACCGCTATCCACTGCTTTTTTCTAGCTTAGTGGACTTGCATCACTTGAAGCAAGTGGACAAGCGCGTCCCAGCCGCTCTCAAGTAAGACTGAGCCTGCTAGACTTATGCTACAACTTTACAGGGCTAGCAATGGATGGTGCCAGTAGGGCACCACTGGCACCTGGTGGGGCAATGCCCACCCTAACTTGTAACTGCCAAATTTTTTATTACCCAAAATCTTTTCCTTGAGATATAATCTCTGCTAGTTAGTTCTCGTTTAGCCTTAAAGTCAAGATATCCCAGGTGTGAGGAGAGATAAATGAACAATAAGGTTCTGTGGAATTCACTGTTGGTCACCCCAGCATTATTAGGAGCGACTTTAGTCTTCTCTTCTAATCAGGCTCAAGCAGCAGCCGGTGAGAAGGGGAATCTAACAGAAGCAGCGGCGCAGTCAATAGCTGCCCCCACCCAGACCGATCCAACGATTGAAGCAATTGCCACCCCAGTCCTAGTGGCACAAGCAGTCCCGGAAGTAGCACCGACTGATGTAACGCAGTTGAAACAAATTCAACGTTACAGCAATGAAACTAATTCCGGCGGCGACCCGATGGAACAGCTGACCTCCGTGTCTCAACTGCGGGATGTACGCCCCACAGACTGGGCATTCCAATCTTTGCAGTCCCTGATAGAACGCTACGGTTGTATCAGTGGTTATCCCGATGCCACCTATCGCGGTAATCGGGCCCTGACTCGGCTTGAGTTTGCCGCTGGTTTGAATTCTTGTTTGGACCGGATCAACGAACTGATTGCTGCGGCTACAGCTAGCACCACCACCAGAGCCGACTTGGCTACCCTGCAACGGCTGCAAGAAGAATTTGCTGCTGAACTGGCTACCCTGCGGGGTCGCGTAGATGCCCTGGAAGCCCGCACTGCTAAACTGGAAGCCAATCAGTTCTCTACCACTACCAAGCTGAGGGGTGAAGTCATCATCAACACTGGTGGAGTGTTTGGCGATGACAGGGCTACTGGAATTGGTGATATAGATGAAATCTGGACCTTGTCAGCCCGGGCGCGTCTCAACTTTCTGACCACCTTTGCGGGAGGAAGCTCCCTGCTAACCCGTTTGCAAGCCGGAAACATAAATAATTTTGGGTCGGGTGTTACTGGTACTGACATGACTCGCCTCGGGTTTGCAACGGACACAGGAGGTGATTTTGAACTGAGTAAACTGGGTTACCGTTTACCAGTGGCCAACGACAGTCTGGTTTTCTGGCTAGCTGCAACAGGATACGATCAAGACGATTTTCACCCGGTGTTGAGCCCCATAGCAAGCAGTAGCAGCGGCTCTCTTTCCCGCTTTGGACGCTTCAACCCAATTTATCGGGTACCTGGGGGAGCAGGGGCCGGTGTTGAAGTTAATTTGGGCGAACGGTTCAAGATCTCTGGCTCTTATCTGACTAATAATAGCAACAACCCCTCAGATGGAGAGGGACTGTTCAATGGCAGCTATAGTGCAATGGGCCAGCTGACTTTCGACGATGATGCCTTCAAGCTGGGTTTAAGCTATGCACGGGCGTACTGGACTAATGATGAAGTTAACCTGACTGGCAGCACAGGTAGTGCTAATGCTACGGATCCCTATGCTGGGGAGGACACCTCAGCTAACATCATGGGAGCGACAACGCAACTTCGCTTGGGTCGTGGGTTGATTCTTTCCGGTTGGTTCGGTTGGATGGACGTGATTGAAGAAGGCAATAATGATAGGCATTCTGCGATTTATAACTGGGCAGGAACCTTGGCTTTACCAGATTTGTTCGCAGAAGGCAACCTGGGAGCGATCCAGGTAGGGATGCTGCCGAAAGTTGTCAGTGGGGCCAGGAGAGATGATAACATAGGTGATGGTACTTCTCTTCAGATCCAGGGTTTATATCGCATCCGGGTCAATGACAATATTGCCATTACCCCTGGCCTGTATGTGATTCTTAATCCAGAGCACAACGATGGTAACGACACTATCTATGTCGGCACTATCCGGACTACGTTTAAGTTCTAATTTCTTTCGTTGTGGTCAATAAACCCGAACAATGACCAAGAAACCCGGTTTTTCGGAAAAACCGGGTTTCTTAATGCTTGCCATTCGCCCTTGGTGACCAGGGTCTCCCTGGTCACGCCCGGTTGAGGCTCTGCCTCCTGGACTAGCTAACAGGATGCCACTCACAAGAGGCAGAGTCTCAGACGGCTCATTCCCAGGGACCCTGGGAACGAGGAACTGGGTTCCCGATCGCCCAACTTTCTCACTCCTAGGAGAAAGTTGTTCACAAGAGGCAGAGCCTCAGACGGCTCATTCCCAGGGAGACCCTGGTCACGAGGAACTGGCTCCCCGATCGCCCGCCCGTATTCTGCTAAACTTTCTCTATAGTTTGACTGACAGGAATTTGAATCAAAAACTCGGTTCCTTCACCTGGTGCTGAGATACATTGCAAGCTACCTTGATGTTTTTCGGTGACGATCTGGTAGCTAATAGACAACCCCAAACCTGTACCTTTGCCCACAGGTTTAGTAGTAAAGAAGGGGTCGAGGATTTTTTCTCTCACTTCATCGGGCATTCCCGGTCCATTATCGGCAATTTTAATTGTGATCTGGTCTGATTTTCCCACTTCAGTACGAATCTCAATTGTCGGTATTTCTGATGAATTACAATCTTTCCCTCGGGAACTGGATCTGCCTGAAAATGCCTCTTCCAGGGCATCGATCCCATTGCTGATAATGTTCATAAAAACCTGATTCATCTGTCCGGCATAGCACTCGATCGGGGGCAAGTTGCCGTATTCTTTAATTAGGACGATCGCCTCTCGTTTTGGCGTGGATTTCAGCCGATTTTGCAGGATCATCAAGGTACTTTCTATCCCCTCGTGAATATCAACTGCTTTCACCTCAGCTTCGTCTTTGCGGGAGAAGTTACGCAGAGAATTAACGATTTCTCGCAGTCGCTCACTGCCGATTTGAATTGAGGATAGCATATTGGGAAAGTCTTGTAGCATAAAATCTAGATCGATCGCCTCTGCTAACTCTTTAATCGACGGATGGGGATCTTGACAATGCTGACCGTAAAGCTTCACCATCTCCAGCAACTTGCGGGTGTACTCCTGGGCAAAACTAATATTTCCGTAGATAAAGCTGACGGGGTTATTGATTTCGTGTGCTACTCCTGCCACCAGTTGGCCTAGGCTAGACATTTTTTCTGTCTGAACCAGTTGCGCTTGGGTTTGTTGCATCTGACGAAAGGCTTGTTCTAGCTGCGTTTTTTGTGACCTCAACTCAGTATCAGATTGCTGTAAGGCCACATTGGTCTTTTCTAAAGAAGCGAGTAACTGTTGGGTTTGAGTCCCCCGTCTAATTGACATCCCCAGGTATAGCGCGAGAATGCTAGTCAAGAGTAACCCGATCGCTAGAGTCGCAACTGCTGTCCAAGGTTTCTCAGCAAAGTCCGATGTCGGCAGAATTAACAGTGACCATTCTCAATCGGCGACATTAAGGGTGCGGATGCAGACTGTCCAATCACTATCGAGACATTTTTTGCGCGATCTCCCGGACGAAGCATTTAGCTGGGCTATTTCTGCCTGCTGCCGATCTTCTACTAACTGCCGCTGTTTGGAGTCGTAAAACGCCAGAAAGCCCTGATTTACATTAACTGATTCTTTGCTGAGGGCGGATTCAAGTTGATCGACAGGCATGTCAAACAGGTAAAAGTCAAGGTGTTTGATGTTCAATCCTCCAATTGATGCCCGGATTAACCCTTCAATCTGGTAAACTATGTAAACCACTCCCTGAAAAAACTCGCTCTCTTGACGGTAAGGGGGTCGGTAAACGGGTCGGTACATCAGAAAGCCTGATTCGACCTTATGCTCTAAGGGAACCTGCTGTGTAGAAACCATCACGCTAGTTTCTCGCGCCTTCTCTAAGGCTACCCGACGCTTTGGTACCGAGTTATGATCGAACCCGATCGCCTTCTTCATAGAAACCATCCTCCAGCGTCAAGATAGTAATTCTGTTCTTAGAGGCATCCACAATCCAATATTCCGGGATACCTTTGGCGGCATATTCAAAACGTGGCGTTGCACAACTACGGGATGATAAGGGTTGTGCAACGCCAACTTGGGTTTAGTAATGGCTTGGGTCATGGCTCAAACAGTAAATTCTCGCTATTACCTCGTTGGCAGTCTCTGGCTGGGAACGACTATTGAGAGGGGACGCCTCCAGTCTCTGGCTGGACATGATTACCAGTATAGCGGCTCTCACTCGGGAGGCCGATCCTCTGGTGTGCGTTCCCTGGCGGAGCCAGGGAACGAGTAAGGCGGGCTCTATTCTTAGCGATGATGCGATCGAACAGCGATTTGCCAACTCAAGAAAATCACGGGTATAATCCCCACGAGAACGATCGCCAATGCGGGTGCTGCTGCTTCAGCTAAACGCTCGTCAGAAGCTAAATTATACACCCGAATTGCTAAAGTGTCAAAGTTAAAAGGTCGGATAATCAGGGTTGCTGGCAATTCCTTCATTACGTCTACAAATACTAGCATTGCTGCTGTCAGTAAACCGCCCCCCATCATCGGTGCGTGGACTCGCAGTAAAGTGCTAGTGGGACTGTGACCGAGACTGCGGGCCGCATCATCGAGGTTGGGCTTGATTTTGCCTAAACTGGACTCTACTGTGCCGAAGGAAACTGCTAGGAAACGGACTAGATAGGCGAAGATTAAGGCCGCGATCGTCCCGCTGAGTAGCAAACCGGTCGAGATGCCAAAGGTGCCACGCATCCAACCATCGATCGCATTATCAAGTCTGCCCACCGGGATGAGAATGCCGACTGCAATCACTGAACCAGGAATAGCATAGCCCATTGCCGTAACCCTGGCTGCTAGTTCCATGGCAATATGGGATTGCAACCGCACTCCATAAGCGATGACCACAGCAACGATCACTGCTAATATAGCTGTAATCACTGCTAGGATAAAACTGTTGGTCGCTAAACCCCAAAAGCGATCGTTTATTGTTTCAGGATTTTCCCAAGTCATTTGCAGCAATAGACCAGCTGGCAGCAAAAAACCTAGACTCAGGGGCAGCAAACATGCTATACTTGCCAAAGTGGCACGAATTCCTTTGAGTTGATAGGGTTGCATGGGACTGTAGTCACTACCACTTTGATAATATTTGGCTTGACGACGGGACCAACGCTCTAGTAAAATTAGCCCAAAAATAAATAATAACAGAAAAGCTGCTAATTGAGCCGCTGCGACTCGTTCTCCCATGCCAAACCAGGTGCGATAGATGCCTGTGGTAAAGGTGTCTACGCCAAAAAACTTTACCGTGCCAAAGTCACTCAGGTTTTCCATTAATGCTAGGGATAACCCGGCCATAATGGCGGGTCGTGCTAGGGGGAGGGCCACGGTGGTGAAACTGCGCCAGGGACCGCAACCCAGACTGCGACTCGCTTCTAAAGTGCAGGTACATTGTTCCAAAAAGGCGACTCGTGCTAACAGGTAAACGTAGGGATAGAGTACCAGGGTTAACAGCATAATTGCCCCACCAAGCGATCGCACGTTGGGAAACCAGTAGTCCCCGACGCTACTCCAACCAAACCAGTCCCGCAGGGTCATCTGCACGGGACCGTAAAATTCTAATAATTCAGTGTAACTGTAGGCTAGCAGATAGGCAGGTGTAGCTAGAGGCAATAGTAGCGCCCATTCAAATATCTTACTTCCCCAAAAACTGCACGTGGTTACTAACCAGGCTGTGCCCACTCCTATCAGTAACACGCCCGATCCTACGCCTAACATCAACCACAATGAGTTGGCCATGTAGCGCGGTAAGACTGTCTCCGCCAGATGGTTCCACACCTCGCTATTGTCCGCGAATATGTTTCCTAGCACAAACAAAACTGGCGAGACGATCAAAAGCGCGATCGCGATCGTTACAGCTATCCATCCGCCCGGCACTAGACGCTGCAACATTAATGGATAATTTGCTAATTGGTAATTGATTCTCATATTTTTGTGGTTTGGCATTTATTTTTGTGATTTTTTAGTTGTTAGTAAGGGATTAACAAATTTTGGAGATCGTTTTTTAGCGCGGAGAACGCAAGCGCTTTAGCGCTTACTACAAACCCCGGAAGCGCTAAAGCGCTTACTACAAACCTCGGAATACTTCCAGAGTTCCTTTGGCAATAGCTAGCTTTACTTTTGTTCCTACTGACAGCGGGGAAGATCCTGTGGCCCGTGCTTTGAGCTGTCTGCCAGATGCGGTCACTAAACTATAATGGTATTCCCGACCTAGAAATTGTCGATCCGCGATCGCCACTTTTCCTTCTTCATCTGGTTTCAGGATTAAATCTTCTTGTCGGATCATCAGATCGCCAATGTCAAAATCTGCTTCCCTTACAGTTTTTACCTCGAAGCTACCTACTTCCGTTTCCCACAGTTGACCTCTGCGGCGAGCTGGGATAAAGTTGGCTTGAGTGACAAACTCTGCTACAAACCGCGTCCCTGGTTGCTGGTATACTTCCTCTGGCGTTCCCAACTGTTCTAACCTTCCTTGCCGCATCACTCCTACCCAGTCCGCGATCGCCATTGCTTCTTCCCGATCGTGAGTCACAAAAATGCCAGTAGTACCGCTGGTTTTGAGAATCTTGCGAATTTCCTCTCGCAGTCTCAGACGCACTTGCACGTCTAAATTACTCAGCGGTTCGTCCAACAAAATTAATGCTGGTGCCGGGGCTAAAGCCCGGGCCAGGGCCACCCGTTGCTGCTGTCCCCCGGATAGTTGGTGGGGATAGCGCTTTTGCAGTCCTTCCAGTCCTACTAGAGCCAGCACTTCATTGACACGTGTTTGCACTGATTTTTCGGGCCGTCCGCGGACCGTAGAGGACTTTTTTAACCTACCTTGTTGCAAGCCAAAGGCAATATTCTGGGCCACCGTCAGATGGGGAAACAGGGCATAATCTTGAAAGACGATACCGACGTCGCGCTTTTCTGGAGGCACCCAATAGCCCCCTCCTGCTACCGGTCTTCCTGCTAGGGCCACATACCCTGCCTGGGGCTGCTCAAAACCTGCTACTAACCGTAATAGCGTGGTTTTGCCACAGCCTGATGGTCCTAACAACCCCAGGATGTCCGATCGCTGTAGGCTCAATGTCATCTTATCCACCGCTGGCAGCGTACTCTTGTCAAACTGTCTGGTCACACCCTCTATCTGGACAATAACGGGTTTTTCCATGTGGGCAATACTTTTGAGATATATTATCAAATAAGCCAAACCGCTCCCCAAGATAACACAAAACTGATAAAACTGCCCATTGTCATTTGTCAGTTGTCACTTGTCAGTGGTCAGTTGTTAGTTGTTAGTTGGTTGCAGAATTAGGGGATGATAGAGGTTGCTGATGATCTCATAGAATCACCAGACCACAATTGCAAATTGAGTTCGGAAAATTCAGAATTGCTTTGCCAGCATTATAGCGCCAGTAATTGACCATTGACAAATGGCAATTTTGCAATTTGCCATTTGCAATTTCTCTCTGTCCTTTCGAGGAGAACACCAATATCTAATATACTCCTATTGAAATTATTTAGCAAGTATTTTGGAAAATATTTGAGCGGGACCGCTGCCAGCGCTATTCCAGGCCAAAGGCTGCCGACAGCTGGCTAAGCTACCAGCGTTAAGGTCTGGGCAGCGTAGGGGTCCCGGAGCGTGCCCACCCTAGGACCACTAAATGCCAATCTATTGCAAAAAAAAAATGGTGTCAGGAACCGCTACTCTTGACTAGCCAATTGGCTAGAGGAGAACGCCTGACACCACTTGAGACCCTTGCCATATTGAGAGGAGAACACACATGGCAACGTTAAGATCTAATATAGCCTTATTAAAAAATAATGGCAATACCTGGAGAGAAAATTTATTTTTCTTAACAATCCGATTTTTCGGGCCGTTCGCGGACCGATCCTCCGGTAGGAGCGATCGGCTGATATCCGGTCGGCCCCAGCCCCAGGACCGGTGGCAGCAGATAGGAAATCAGTCATTTACCATATCATACATGAGAAGATTTATGCAAATATTTACTAATAAGCCAGAACAGTTGACATTAACAAGGAGTTATTGAGAAAATGCTCAGGGCTGTTTATACGGCGACTTCGCTGAAGTCCGATTTGAATCAGAGGGGCTTTCGCCTCACCCCCCAACGGGAAAAAATCCTGGATGTCTTCCAAAGACTTCCCCAAGGGGACCATCTGAGTGCAGAGGACCTGCACAATATCCTCAAGGATCGAGGAGAGCGGATCAGCCTCTCGACGGTTTATCGGACATTGAATTTAATGGCTCGGATCGGGATTTTGCGGGAAGTGGAGCTGGCAGAAGGGCATAAACATTATGAAATCAACCCGCCATACCCGAATCATCATCACCATCTGGTTTGCGTTCAGTGCCACAGGACGGTGGAGTTCAAAAACGAGCTGATCTCAAAGCTGGGTCTGAAGCAAGCGGAAGCTTCCGGATTTCACCTGCTGGACTGTCAGCTGACTATTTATGGCGTCTGTCTGGAAGCCCTGCGCCAGGGATGGCCATCTTTATTACCTAGTGATTGGTCCTGTCCTCATTCTGGGTTGGATATGCCAGATGGGACCGACCTTTGAGACCTCGATGTGCGATTAATGTGCTCTGCGTAGTGCGAATAGCGCACGCAGAGCACATTAAGCAGTGGGGCGCGCCAGCTCCCCGGGTAACGAACCCTCCGCTGAGTACATCGAAACGGCCTGACGGTTCAGTGGTCAGTTGTCAGTGGTTAGTTGTCGGTGGTCAGTGGTCAGTTGTCAATTTGGAATTTGGAATTTTGGATTTGAAATTGTCAGTCCCTCTCCTATAATTTCAAAAGCCAGAATAACCCCGATCGCTACCTCTGGCTTTCGATCTGCACGATGCTTATTTCTAGGTTTTTTCTACGGCTGGCGCCGCGCTGCGCGATCAGAACGTTTCTTGGAAAAAAAACTGGCCTTGCTGATATTTTGCAGCAACATCCCTATACCTGTAGTCAACATAAACAGCAGTCCCAAAGCATTTAAAAGCACGTAAATGGGCTCCAGTTGATGCCCCAAGTACTCTCCTTCATGAATCACCATTAAAAAATGGACTTGCTCTCTGGACAGCCCAAACCAACTTTTTCCCAGTCGGTAGGCTAGGCCAGTTATTACCGTGACCAACAAAGGCAATAAAACCAACGGTGCTACTGTGCGGTGAATTTGACGAAAAGTCCGGATATTCATCGTTTTTTAACTTCGCGACCTTTGTAAGTATAAGGAATAAGCGGGTACATCTCAAGAAGGCAGCGGTTCCCCCCTAGCGCTACGCGCACTTCGTAAAAGAGGAAAGGGGGGTTAGGGAGGATCGTCTAGTTACCAGATTGTGGTAGAATCTCATGGCGGGCAACTGAATTGTGTTTCAGCGATGTCTGATTTTTCCCGAACGGTGGGGTTGCCTGGGTTGCATCCGGAAGACATCGAAGCCAGGGTAGGGGACAGAGTTGACGATCTCTATTCCCATTACTTCGCAGTAAAGCTATTGAGAATTGAGCACGATATACTATCCGCACAGACGCGAACGATCGTCTGCATCATCAACCACAGTTGCTCTCTTCTAATTCCCAATCTAGCACAAATTAAAGTGTCACCCTTCTCGATTTTTCGGACCGTCCGCGGGCCAATCGGCGTCAGTCCTGACGAAAAAAGGTAAAAGAGCGATCGGATATAGGGAGCGATCGCCCAATTTGTTTATCAACCTCACTCGATAGCCTGCCACTCACGAGCATCGACAAAACGAGATAGATGCCCTACATTAGTTGTAGCAACCACCACCATTAAACCATTTTTCTCAACCAACATCGCTTGAGCTGCCAGAATCACATCTCCATCAAGAGCTTTAGGATCTGCTGTTGGCATGCCTGCGCGTCGTGCTGCTGCCCATAATTCAGCCGCCTTGAGTATCATTGGTGTCGTCAAAGGCAAATATTCCAGCGTCACCTTAAATTCATTCAGGCGTTTGATTCCTGTCAACTTATTTGCCCGGAGTAATTCTCGCCGCACCTCGTAGTCAGCTATTTCAGGCAGAATCACTTTGTATTTCTTTAACAACAAAGATTCTACCCAACGCCGACACTCCAGCGTCAGAGGCGAAGCTTTAGGGTTCGTCAATATTCCCAAAGGTCCAGAGTCCAATAAAACTATCATTTTTGTGCAAATAAAGGTCGATTAGAAAGCCGGTCTTCATCTAAAGCCTTTTGCAGATATTCCCATGTCTCGCGCTGTTCCTCTTCGTCTCCCTCCTCTGTCCACTTGCGCAATAACTCGATCGCCACTAAATTCCTCTGCATTTGTTCGGCCTCAGTTCTGCGGGGCAGTTGATAATAACCAGAGTCAGAACTGGTTACCGTTAATTCTATTATCGACTCTTTAATGCTTGTATTCAAGTCACTCATCCAGTGACTTAGTTGTTCATTAACCACCTCAGCAATAATGCCTTTTAGTTCTGCAATCGTCATATCTGCTACTCGTTCCCCTGCCATTTCACTTCCTCCGGAATTACATCTTATCAACATACAGCTTGTTCGCTATTTAATTATTACAATAACAGCATTTAGTAAACCAGTTCTTAAACGTATTTGTTCCCATCAGCATCAGAGCAAGTTCAATTAACTGTTC
>JACOMV010000038.1 GCA_014324065.1 Hormoscilla sp. SP12CHS1
CGTGGATGGCAGTAATGGAGGCCGCGTCAGGTTAAACCTGGATGGCGAAATTGAGGAGCCGGATGAGGTGAAAGTCTCATGTCCGGTTTTGAAGACGAGTCGGTCCGGTGACGGACTGGCTTAGTTTAATAGTCAGTTTTTACCATCATAATCGAATGAGGAAAGAAAAATGCAAGAACTGGATAATTAACAATTGCTCAATTAACAATTGCTCAATTTTCAAATAAAGATATGGATGTCAATGAACTTCTGAGTAGATATGCAGCAGGAGAGACCAAGTTTATTGGTATAAACCTGAGTCGCGCAGATCTGAGCGATGCAGATTTGATTGGGATAGATCTAGATAGGGCAAGAATATCAGGGTGTGATTCGTTTAGCGTAAACTGACTTGACACAGTTTAAAAAGGGGGACCGCTACCAAGGTTTCATTAGCCTTGAGAACTTACAGATGATGGTGGTGAAGCGATCGGGTGAAACCAGTTGTCCGCTGATTTAAGGAGATTAGCCGCAACTGGACTTTAATAGCTGTTTTTGGTTGATGAAAGAATTCCCGTGTCCTTACTTAGGGGTGATGGTTGAGCTGACAGATGAACTAGAACAGCAGATTAGCGAGACTCATCCTGACTTGGTGTCAGCTTATTTACAGCAAATGGCTGATACCCTGGCTAATCCCGACCAAGTGCAGGTAAGTAGGCGATCGGGCCGTCGCGTTTATTTGTACGATGGCATGATAGTATTAAAGGGGGTAAATATGGTAGTGAAAATGGATACCATTCCGACTGAAAGAACCTGGATTTTGACGGCATATATTGCTAGAAAATTGCCAAAAGGAGAGAGAGAATGGAAGAGAAACTGACATTAAAATACGACCGCGAAGGTGATATACTTTATATTAGCAAGATATCGCCCTATAAGGAGCAAGAATCGGAAGAGATTGAAGATGGCGTGATTGCTAGATTAAATCCGACTACTAATGAGACAGAGAACCTGGAAGTGTTGTTTTTCTCGAAGAGGTTCCAAGTAAGCAATGTATTTGAAATTCCGATTAAAACAGATTGGCGAATGGTGAATAGTTAATTGCCATTGGCCTGGCGGGGAACCGGTGCAGAACGGGGTAGGGTGTAGCCCCTATTCCGCAGGAGAAGCTGTAACATATCAAGTAGTACAGAATTTCTGGGTGGGGTGGTGATGGCAATAAATTTTAGGAATAATTAATATGTCTGGTGATTTAGCAATTCAGATATAAATATCAATACGAGTAGCAGGGAGTAGCAGGTTGATGGCGTGAAAATCACCAAAAGGCAGCAATAGTTACGTAATACAAATGAGAGTACGTAATGTAGGGTGTAGCCATGTGGAGAGAGCGGGTGTTAGAAAAAGCCGGGCTTGACTAGCAGCAGGAACGGTGCCCAAAAGTAGTCCAGTTGCCAGGGTAACGATGAGTTTCATAGTATGGAGCGATCGATTAATAGTAGTGCTGACTCGTCAGTAAGAGTAAGTATATCATAGTCGCTCTTTAAAACAGATTGTCATCATCATCTAATCCAGGTCTGGGCATGGGTTTGACAGGCTTTTTATGCAGTTGACGCAACCATAACCAACCTACCACAGCCACAGTCAGGGACACCCAACCTGTCGCTGACTGGAGTAATAAAAAGCCACCTGTAGCGAACATCGCGCCAAATAACAGTAAGATAGCAGCGAAGACCCGTATCAGATCGCTGGCCAAGTCTTGGACTGGTAACAAACCAGTACGTTGCTGCTGACGCCGCCAACCCGGACCACCCGGACGCACCAACCGATAGAAATTCTCCAAAGTTTCGTCGGACTCTGGAGGCGTCAATAGCATGACCGTCACCCAGAGAAGGGCGGAAATGCCAGAAGTCACCATCAGACGCAAACCAAAGTCAGAAATTGTCAGCACGGGCACTACACTGGTAGTTAACCCGACTACAAATCCCCCAACCATAGCCGCCAGTTCCGCCCCAGCATTGATCCGCCACCAGAACCAGCGCAGAATTAGCACTAACCCAGGTCCAGTGCCAATGGCAATCACCAAGCGAAACACGGTAGCGACATCTCGGGCAAAAAAGGCAGCCACAGCACCTAAGACTGTAACTAAAATAGAAGATACTCGTCCCACAGATACCAGGGAGTTCTGACTGGCATCGGGGTTAACAAAGCGTAGATATAGATCGTTGGTCAGATAAGAAGCACCCCAGTTAATGGAAGTAGAAACGGTACTCATAAAAGCGGCCAACAGGGAAGCAACTACCAAACCGAGCATGACAGGTGGGAGAAAGTCAAGCATCAGTTTGGGATAACCCAACTCTTTATCTGCCAAGTCGGGATAGATAACAATTGCTGCCAAGGCCACTAGCACCCAAGGCCAGGTACGGATAATATAATGGAGAATATTGAAAAACCAAGCAGCTTTTTCAGCTTCCGCTTCGTCCTTGGCAGCGATCAGGCGCTGAATGAACTCCCCACCGCCATCACTGCGGCGAAAGGCCCACCACTGGATAAAGATATAGGCAAAAAATGTACTGGCAGTAATGCCAGCAGTTTGACTATCCAGGGGAAAGAAGGAGAGGACATCTTGGGAGGTGGTCTCCTGGACAGCAGGAAGTAACTCTCGGATGCCACCGACATGGTTAACTGCAACTATGGCAACGGCGATCGCCCCTGTCAACCCCAAGAAGAACTGGAGAAAGTCCGTAGCAACGACACCCCAAAGTCCGGAGAAACCAGCATAAACTAGCACCAAGCAGCTAACGCCGACCACACTGGCAAGCTTAACATTATCTCCGGGATTAATTCCTATACTTTGCCAGAGTTCCAGGGCATCGACAACCTTCACCATGGCCAACATGGCGTAACCGATGCCAATGCAGTTAATGGGTACGGCAAACAGGAACGCCTTACAGGCCCGCAGTACCGCTGCCATCTGACCACCGTAGCGAATTTCCGTTAACTGGGCATCGGTGACAACTTGGGAACGCCGCCACATGCGGGCGAAGATATAGATCATCACCACATGGGCAACCCCAAAACTCCACCATTCCCAATTACCCGCAATGCCCCTAGTGGCCACCACGCCAGCAATGTAAAGAGGCGTGTCGATGGAAAAAGTTGTCGCGGCCATACTCGCCCCCGCTAACCACCAGGGGAGACTGCGCCCGCTGACAAAGAACTCTTCTAAATTCCGGGATGCCTTACGGGAGAGGTACAGCCCCAAAGAGAGGGTCGAGATCAGGTACAGCAGTACAATTAGCCAATCGATCTGAGTCATATCATTAAAGATGCAAGGATTTGAGATTTCCGATTGCCGAACTCCATGGGACTAAGTTTCCTGGGATCGGAGTGCAAACATTTTGACTGTATGATATCAGTCGTGAGTGGCCCGGAAGAATGAAACCGCCCTGCCCTGCTAGGCCAACCGAGAGGTTTCAAACCCCAACAGAGAGGTCCAAAACCTCAACAGAGAGGTTTTAAACCCCAACCGAGAGGTCTTAAACCCCAACCGAGAGGTCTTAAACCCCAACTGAGAGTGAGAGGTCCAAAACCTCAACAGAGAGGTTTCAAACCCCAACAGAGAGGTTTTAAACCTCAACCGAGAGGTCCAAAACCTCAACAGAGAGGTTTTAAACCCCAACAGAGAGGTTTTAAGCCCCAACAGAGAGGTCCAAAACCTCAACAGTGGGGCACAGGTTTTAACCTTGTAAGCTGTCGTGCATTTAAATTGCACATTCTGTAATGATGTAATACAGGCTGAAACCCTTTGGTAGCTGGAGATCGGAGGCTCGGAAAATAACTGCGAACTGCGAACTGCGAACTGATTATCTGTTCATGGATGGCGATCGCCAAACCCCGTTACAAAGTGCGCGACGCAGGAGCCCTTCGCTAATCACATTTCACCAGTACCTCGCAGTAGCCGCAGGCGTGAAACAATTTGCCCTTGCCGCTGTTCTCTGGTATATAACTGCCGGGATGCCTGGAAAAATGTCAGATTGACAGCCAACAAGCGCATTTGTTTGTGCATTTCCGTTTGTACCGACTGCCATCGCGAGACTAGGGAGGGATCGATACCCTCAGCCGTTAAACTGGCCACCTGCTCCTGGAAAAACCTTTGTATCCCCGCCAAGTCAGGGTCAGACTGACCAGAGGATACCGTCACCTGTAAATCTTCCAGGGCCTGTTTAAACTCCTGATAGCATTGGCGATGGCTGTTGAACAACATGAGCGTCGTCATTATTTTTCCCGAATCTAAAGAAATTTGTATATATTGATAAAAAGACATAAACAAAGATTACCATCTGAAATCAATTAAGTTGCTAGGCATAATTTTGATAGAGGCAACCTAATAAAAGGAAAGAGGGCAGATATTGAAGTCCCTGATATAGAAACCTAATAGGACTAATAACATGAACTTAATGGCTCCAACCGCACCATCTGTTACACCATCTGTAGCACCATCTGTAGTACCAGTTGAATCTGTTATTCCTGACTGGCTACAGTCATGTATGATCGTACCGGAGGTCGCCAGTCCGGACCCAGCAGAAATATCCCAGACAGACAGGAAATTAATATGTGAGGCGTTTGAATTTGCCTACCAACTGCACAAGGGTCAAAACCGGAAATCAGGAGAACCCTACATTTCCCATCCAGTTGCCGTGGCCGGACTGTTGCGGGAATTAGGCGGTAGTGCAGTAATGATTGCCGCCGGGTTCCTGCACGACGTAGTAGAAGACACCGAGGTGACGGCAGAAGAGATCGAAGCTCGGTTTGGCCCAGAAGTGCGGCAAATGGTGGAAGGGGTGACCAAACTCTCCAAGTTGGAGTTCTCCAGTAAAACAGAACGCCAAGCGGAGAACTTCCGCCGCATGTTCCTGGCAATGGCACAAGACATCCGGGTGATCGTAGTGAAGCTGGCAGATAGACTGCACAACATGCGGACCCTGCAATATATGTCCTCAGACAAGCAGCGCCAAATTGCCCTGGAAACCCGAGAAATATTTGCACCACTGGCGAACCGACTGGGTATCGGACGGTTTAAGTGGGAACTAGAAGACCTGGTATTTAAGTATATAGAACCGGATTATTACCGGCTTATACAGGAGTTGGTCGCAGAAAAGCGGACAGACCGGGAAAAGAGACTGGAAAACGCGATCGAAATTCTGCAACTGCGTCTGGAGCAAATTGGCATCAGCAACGCCGAGATTAGCGGGCGTCCCAAGCACCTGTACAGCATATACCAGAAGATGGAGCGGCAGCAAAAGCAATTTCACGAAATCTTTGATATCGCAGCGGTGCGGATCGTTACCCAGACCAAGGATGAATGTTACAGGGCTCTGGCGATCGTCCATGATGCGTACCGTCCCATTCCGGGTCGATTTAAAGATTACATCGGTTTACCGAAGCCAAACCGCTATCAATCATTGCATACGGGAGTGATAGGTCCAACAGGTCGTCCCCTGGAAGTGCAGATCCGCACCCAAGACATGCATTATATAGCAGAATATGGGATTGCGGCCCATTGGAAATATAAAGAAACGGGGTCGAGCAATACCCATCTGACAGGAGTGGAGGAAAAGTTTACTTGGCTGCGGCAGCTGCTAGACTGGCAGAAAGACCTCAAGGATGCTCAGGAATATCTGGAGCATATCAGGGATGATTTATTTGAAGACGAGGTGTATGTGTTTACACCCCGAGGGGATGTGATTGCCCTGAAGCGAGGATCGACACCGGTAGACTTTGCCTATCGGATTCACACAGAGGTAGGGAACCATTGTGCGGGTGCAAAAGTGAACTCCCGGATGGTGTCTCTGGATACGGAGCTGAAAAATGGCGACATTGTGGAGATTATCACCCAGAAAAATAGCCACCCGAGCTTAGACTGGCTGAATTTTGTCAAAACTGCGGGGGCGCGGAACCGCATTCGCCAATGGTACAAGCGATCGCACCAGGAAAAGAACATCGCTCGCGGCAGGGAAATGCTGGAGAAGGAGTTGGGGAAAAATGGTTTGGAAGCTTTGCTAAAATCAGAACAGATGCAGGCGGTAGCAGAGCGCTGCAATTACCAGCGGGTGGAAGATTTATTGGCAGGTTTGGGATACGGTGAGGTAACGCTGCATACGGTAGTAAATCGGATCGGGGATGGGAATAAAGCCAAAGAAGCCAAAGAACCAGTGGAAACTCTGTCCACAGATTCCAAGATTTTCAATCTCCTAGCATCATCCCCTCCTCAGCAAGATGCCAAGTCCAGTCATGCTTGCCCGATCGCGGGTGTAGAAGGATTATTGCATCATCTAGCTGGGTGCTGCAACCCAATTCCAGGGGAAGCAATTATGGGAGTGGTGACGCGGATGCGGGGAATTTCTATACATAAGCAAGGCTGTCCGAATTTGGATCGGGTAGAGGGCGAGAGGCTGATCCCGGTGAGCTGGAAGGCTACTAATAGCGAGACAAGGCGGGCGCCAACTTACACGGTGCAGGTGCAAATTGAAGCGATCGATCGGGTGGGCGTACTAAAAGACATTTTATTGCACTTGAGCGAGCACGGCATAAATGTCCGTAATGCCCAGGTAAACACGAACCGGGGTAAGCCAGCGACGATCGACTTAGGAATGGATATTTGCAACCTGCGGCAATTTGAGCGGATCTGTAACCAAATTAAAAAGATGAGCGATATCCTGAATATCCGCCGCCTGGGTCAGATGGAGTAAAGGCCGTTCGTAGTAAGCACTAAAGTGCTTGCCAGGCGCAAAAGCGCCTAGAAAAGAGGGAGAGGAGATCAGATCGATCTCCTCTTCATCCTCGTCACCAATCTTCATCTTTAGCATCTGTTAAAACTGGCATCAAATTCCTGTATGATAGTTGTGGTGGCTACTCATCTATAAATTGTAGTCCAAATGACGCCAACTGAAACTAACAACAAACATAATTCACCCAATCCCTTACTAAGTCTCGACTACGAACCCGCTCTGGAATCCTTGGGAGATGACTACTACGATGAAGTCGCAGGGGCGGAATTTCCCCAGGATATCCTGAGATGGCGGAATGACGACCTGCTATCCCAGCTGGGGTTAGACCCCAAACAGGTGAGAGATGAACATTTTATCGAAGCCTTTGGCAAATTGCAAGGAGTGCGTCCCTTTTTGGCACTGCGTTACCACGGCTATCAGTTTGGGACATATAATCCCCAGCTGGGAGATGGCCGAGGTTTTCTCTACGGACAAGTACGGGGTATGGATGGGGAATTATACGACTTGGGCACGAAAGGTTCTGGCCGGACGCCCTATTCTCGCAGCGCTGATGGCAGACTCACCCTCAAAGGTGGAGTGCGGGAAGTTTTAGCAGCTGAAGCATTACATCGCCTGGGAGTCTGTACATCCCGCTGTTTGAGCATGGTGGAAACGGGGGAACAGCTATGGCGGGGAGACGAACCATCTCCGACTCGTTCCAGTGTAATGGTGCGTTTCAGTCGTTCCCACATCCGCTTTGGCACCTTTGAAAGGTTGCGTTATTTTGAGCGTACCGATTTGATCGAGAAGCTGTTAGACCATGTAATTGATATTTATTATCCTCCCCATCCTCCCTTGGTTATAAAGGAGAGTGCAGCTGACAGATACCTGCGATTTTATGAAGAATTAGTGCAACGGGTAGCTGCCTTAGTAGCGCAGTGGATGGCAGCTGGGTTTTGCCATGGGGTGTTGAATACAGATAATATGTCGATTACTGGGGAAAGTTTTGATTACGGTCCCTACGCTTTCATCCCCCATTACAATCCCAATTTTACTGCTGCCTATTTCGATTATTACGGACGTTACAGTTACGGTAATCAGTCGCAAATCTGCAAGTGGAATTTAGAAATGTTGCAGGTGGCATTATCAAAGGTAATTCCTGCCGCAGAGATGGACAGTATTTTAGCAAGATTTGACGAGTATTATCAGAGTAGCTATCGAGAATTAATGATGAAGAGACTGGGGTTAGAGTCAGGAGGGAAAGCAGAGGAGTTACTGAAACTGACAATTGAGGTGTTAAAAGATACGCAGGTAGGTTATCAGCAGTTTTTCATGGCTTTGAGTGAGGAGTTCGAGCCCAGCTGGCGGGATGATGCCGAACATATCCCTAATTTTGCTTCGGCTATTCCTTGGGAGAAATGGCGAAGATTATATCAGGGGGTTTTGCAGAGTTTACCTGCTGCGGAGATGGATAATGTTGCGAGTCGCTTAGAAAAGTATAATCCGAAAACGGTGTTACTCAGACCTGCGATCGAATCTGTGTGGGAGCAAATTGTAGCGTCCGATAATTGGCAGCCGTTTTATCAGTTGGTGCAGGATATAAAGGAGTAGGTTGGGGGGGGGTGTAGTCTTGCGCCGCCCGAACCCTAAAGGGTCCGGCTACATAAACAAAGCCCGCCTGCGCGGGCTGCTTTGTACAGTCAAGGCAAGCTGGATGAGGCAGAGGCAGAGTTTAGGAAAGCTATTGAGATTAATCCCACCCGTGCAAATTTTCATAATAACTTGGGGAAGCTTCTAGCAGATCGAGGGAAGCTAGAGGAGGCGAAGGCGGAGTATGAGGAAGCGATTCGCCTCAACCCCAAGGGGACAGGGGCTTATTATACAACGCTAATGGCAACTATCAGGAAGCTAAGGAGGTTAATAAGACTTTAGCTCAACTATTTGTCGGGCAGTTAACTTCTCAAGTGATTGAAGGAACAAAACGGTTGTTTCATCGTATGTTTAATGGGTAAAAGGGCGATCTCCCCCATGTGCGAAAAGTGCCATTATTGCCCAAAACTAACCCTGTGGCGCGGCGCGTGCGAATTCTGGTATTTTTTGACAATATTACCAAGATGAATATCGACCAGGTTTATAGTGATATTTTCGTTCGCCAAAAAGTCTACATTGACGGTAGCTAATGCAATAGAAACGAAGGAGTCTTTAATTATTGCTTATGAAGCAGCAGGCAAAGCGCTTCTACGTCGCGCACTTAGTATCTGCTTCCGGAAAACGGTTTGTCACGCGGCATAGTCTGGCACCTGTTTCAGGGCGATCGCCTTGACATTCTGTGCGGGGATTGTCTATAATAGAGATATCAGGAAATAATCGGAGAGTCGCACCCATGTTAGAGCAGTTGGACGGAAATAGTGAAAATGAGTTGACCCCATTTTTGAAACATAAGGGGCGATCGCCAGAGGAACAATTGCAAAAAAATCAAGCGGCGATCGAACTAATAAGAGTATGGCTGGAAGAAGAAGTTACCGAATAGGAATCAAAACAAAGGGAAATATATTTTGAATATTTTCAGTAAATTATTGGTACGCGCTTGCCAGGACATAAGATTTACTTCATTGAATGATTGTTTTATTAGATACGGGAATACTGGGTTTAGTTGCGTCGCCCCACAATACTGGAGAAGCCAAAGAATATAAACAATGGTTTGAGGGTTTACTTGCTAGAAGCGCCTATGTGGTAACTTAAGATATTTGTGATTATGAAGTCAGGAGAGGTTTGCTTCTGGCATCAATTACAAAACCCAATGTTGCCGGGATAGATAAGCTAGATACGCTGCAACAAGTGATTGATTTTTTACCCCTGACTAAAAGAGTAATGAAAGAAGCAGCTCAACTGTGGGCGGTGGCGCGGAGTCAAGGAATGCATACAGCTGACAATAAAAATATTGATGCAGATATCATTATCTCTGCTCAGTGGAAACTGCTCGCAGAAGCATATCCAGGTCAATATATTGTTGTTGCTACTAAAAATGTTAAACACTTGAGATTGTTTACCGAAGCACAGGAGTGGAAAAATATTAAGTTTTAGCAGGTTGTTGAGAAAATGGCGATCGCAGCTATTCTCCTAGGAACAAGGGCGATCGCCTCTATGGGGGCATTTATAGCTAAGTTGCGCTTGCTTTAGGATCTCCTTTGTGCGCTTGTTCGGGAAGAGGCATTGATGATGGAATCAGTGCCGGTTGGGGACTGCGCCGGACTAGGCGATCGCGATATTGTTCCTGAAACTGGCACATATGTTCGTAGAGAATATCCGGGTCATGTTGACATTCGGCTTCTATTTCCAGACGGATACGACGGATTTCTTCAATAATTGGGTCTTTCACCATTTTAACTCTCCATTAACTCTTCTGGCGTACATATTACAGGGGTGCGAATTGCATTTTCCGTATTGATATTTTCAATTATCCTGATAACTCTTCCATTGGCGATGTGGGTACAGTTCCATGATACCATAAAATCAACTCCATGCCACGCTGCTAATGCTAAGTGATAAGCATCATATCTGGCTTTTTCTGGTATTTTAATTGCTGCAAAATATTTCGGCAATGGTTCGCACTTCCCGTGTCAACTCTAATATTGTAAAGGATGAAACGCGATCGAGTCTTTTTTGTGCTGCTTGACTATCTCCCTTGGCAATTTATTCTAAAACAGTCGGGGAAATGACTGCTTTATATTTCGGCAATGCTGTCTCCCACCAATCCCGGGGAATCTGTTGATGGGCTGTTACTATTAGATCGCGACTTTGTCTTGCTGTCAAATAACTGATTACACTTGTCTCGATATATACGGTTGGTTTTAGTTCTGGCATTAGGCAGGTGATGCAAAGCAATTGGCTATATTTCAATTATAAATGCTTTTCGCAGCAGTACAGATGTAGCTTTCAACAGATATTGGCCGGGGTAAAGACTAAAATCTTTACTACAAACGAGCCACCGGTCTAAGAGCGATCGGGCAAAGACTAAAGTCTTTACTACGAACGGCGGTTCTCTATTCTGGGGAATTGCCCGGACTTGATATAAAGACTAAAGTCTTTACTACGAACGGCGATCGCCCTAGGATCCTGCTGAACTGCCAGTCAAAATTCTCTCTGGTACCTATAAGTAAAACTTTTCACTTTTGCCTTTTGCTTTTAATATTCTCATTTTTGCTCTTTTTTTCTCTGTTTTTATTGCAAATAATTCCTTTTTGATTCGCGGACTTGCGTTATTCCGTGCAATTTGCTATCATCTCAGCGAAAATGAAAATAAAGGGTATAATATGTGACGATATATGCGCAAACAAAAAACTCGATCGACTCTGGGGAAAGCGCGATCGCCCAAGAAAAACCCGATCGCCCCACGGGACAAGAAACCGGGTTGATACTAAATTTCCCATTCCTGAGAGGGGCGTTACCAGGCGGAGCCAGGTAACGAGGAGATCGCCTCAAAGAAGCACTGGTGAAAGGGCGGTACCGGAAAAAATCTTCCCAAAAAGGTTGACAATGTGATTGGCAGCCATTAAGATGGTAAAAGAGCGGTCGCAGGATTGCCGTACCTGGAAAACTTCATATAGGGGACTGCGATCGCGCAGTTTAATTACACTTTTATCACCGAGGTTCCTATGGAAACCATCGAATTCAAGACCATCCCCCAAAACGGATCCGTAACCATTCCCCCCGAATATTCTGCCCAGTGGGAAGGCAAAAATATCCGTGTTATCCTATTGGATGATGAGGGAAACTTAGCCCTACCCATGGAATAACCCCCAACACCATCATTTAAGACCATTTCCCTCTCTACACGGGGGTTTAAATTTAACCGAGACTCAGCTAATGCCCGCTAAGATTTTCCTCGACACTAATATCATTATCTACTGCTATTCCCAAGATGAGCCAAATAAACAAGAACGCGCTCTAGAATGCGTTAGATCGGGGATGCCGTAGATTAGCACTCAAGTTCTGAATGAAACAGTTAACACCTTGAGACGGAAATTTTTACTGGAATATGCTCAGATAGGTGCGGTTGTCGATGAGCTAAAACAACAACTTCAAGTCGCAACGGTCTCCATAAACACGATTCAGCGCGCCTAGAGATATCCGAACGATATCAATATAGTTACTTCGACAGTCTCATTATTGCCAGTTCTTTAGAAGTTGGTTGCGATATCCTCTACAGCGAGGATCTACAGGATGGACAAAACATTGATAGCCAACTTACTGTTGTTAACCCCTTCATCTGAAAGCTAAACCCAAATCTATGCAGTCGGAAGCTCGGAGATGCGATCGCCCTACAATTGGTGCGCACTGCCGGTGTAATTAAAATTCGATCGAATTTTGCTGGCAATATCTACAAACCCTCTATCCGTTCTAATCCTATCAGACAGGCCCTGTTTGTAACAACTGCGTTGTTCGCAATTCTATATGCTTGTCAAAGTTCTGGTCTTGGTTGGTGGGATGCTTATAAATTCATTGTCTCCCGTCCTCCGTAGGTTGGGGGAATTTGTCTCACCCCTCTCTTTTGCTCTCAGTAGGTTTGGTTGACTTTGTTACCCAGCTAGCGATGGTGCAAACAACATCTATTGGTTGGGTTGAGGCACGGATGCTGTTGGCGAAATATAAGTTAACATCCAAAACCATGATTCTGCCGTTGCTCGCGTTACAAAACTACAAAATCTAGTCATGGCTGATAACACAATATCAAGGCTTTCACCATGTTAAGAAATATTTCGCCAACAGGGTCAGGCACTAAACCCAACCTACAACTACTGACAACTTGGCCCGATCGCCCTTAAATTCCTTACTGTCCAAACTCCACGCGGGCCTGTTCGACAATCTCGACCGTCACCACATCGGACCCCGTTTGCCGGGCCAACTGCTCAATCCGTTGACGGGCGGACGATCGCACGAAAAAGGGAATACTTTTCAGCTTGGCCTTAGCTTCAGCGGTCCATTTAAATTCATCTGCTAGATCTGAATCTTGCATGGGAATGCCTTTACTTATTAGCTTATATTTTCTCTTATTGTAGCGCGACTTTTTCCCAACCAGCTAAGTCTCTACAGTCGTAAAAAAAGCTCCTGCGTGAGATGCAGGAGCCCAGATAAGTTAAAGAGAAATTATTCTCTTTACATGGATAGATTATTAGTCGAGGTTAGGCATAGAGAGCACTGGCTCCGTATCCCGATCGATTCCCTTTTCAAAGCCACCAGCAGCGGCGCGAGCGCGACCAGCGTGCCACAGATGTCCGACTAAGAAGAAGAAACCGAGAATGAAGTGAGAGCCAGCTAGCCAAGCACGGGGATTAACATAGTTAAAGCCTTGAGCCTCAGTGATAATCCCACCCACAGAGTTGATGGAACCATTAGGAGCATGAGTCATGTACTCAGATGCACGACGAACTTGCCAAGGCTGAATATCGTTCCTCAGCTTGTTCAAGTCCAGACCGTTGGGGCCGCGCAGAGGCTCCAACCAGGGACCTTGGAAATCCCAGAAACGCATCGTTTCACCACCGAAGATAATTTCCCCAGTCGGAGAACGCATCAGGTACTTACCTAGACCCGTAGGACCTTGGGAAGAAGCGATGTTAGCACCCAGTTTCTGGTCGCGGACCAAGAACACGAAAGACTGAGCTTGAGAAGCTTCAGCATTTGTAGGACCGTAAAATTCGCTAGGATAAGCCGTGTTGTTGAACCAAACGTAGGCAGAGGCAATGAAGCCCATCATGCACAGGGCCCCCAAGCTGTAGGAGAGATAAGCTTCACCAGACCAGATAAACGCGCGACGCGCCCAACCAAAAGGCTTAGTCAGAATGTGCCAGACACCACCACCAATGCAGATCAGACCAATCCAGATGTGACCGCCGATGATATCTTCCATATTATTGACGCCGACAATCCAGCCTTTTCCACCGAACGGAGAGTCCAGCAAATAACCGAAGATAACTGCGGGGTTGAGGGTGGGATTGGCGATTACGCGCACGTCACCACCACCGGGTGCCCAGGTATCATAGACACCACCAAAGAACATCGCCTTAAAGACCAGCAACAGAGCACCACAACCCAACAGGATCAGGTGGTAGCCGATGATGTTGGTCATTTGGTTCTTGTCTTTCCAGTCATAACCAAAGAAGCTGGAATATTCTTCTAAGGTTTCTGGACCGCGAAGGGTGTGATAGAGGCCCCCCAGACCGAGAACGGCCGATGAAATTAGGTGCAGCACCCCAATCACAAAGTAGGGGAAGACATCTATTACTTCACTGCCAGGACCAACACCCCAGCCGAGAGTGGCCATGTGAGGCATCAAGATCAAGCCTTGCTCATACATGGGCTTTTCCGGGACGAAGTGAGCGACCTCAAACAACGTCATTGCCCCAGCCCAGAATACGATCAGACCAGCGTGGGCCACGTGAGCACCCAGTAGCTTACCGGACAGGTCGATCAGACGAGCGTTACCCGCCCACCAGGCAAACCCGGTGGATTCTAGGTCACGACCGCTCATCACCATTGAACTATTAAAGGATGTTTGTACCATAACCACTTTTGCGATCGACAAAACAGTCAGAATTTATGCGAGCCTTGGCCATTGTCCTATGACCAACCACCTGAGCTTAGCCTCTACCCGCTGACTCGTCAGCCGGTGGCTAATTCATTTTTCTTAACATAACACAGTTTTCTGGGAATGATAGGCAAATCCTTGACAGGATTGGCTTTCCCGGAATAAATACTATAATAATCTAAATTGAAAAATTTACAATATTTCACATGAATTCTCATAAAATTGGGCGATCGCGCCGGTTATAGAGCAGGTTAAGAGCATCGCCAAATCCAGTCACCCACGGTCCGCGGACGGCCCGAAAAATCGGAGTTTAAGAAGTTTTATGACAGCACAGACAACCTCGACCGACAATGCCATCTTACGTCAGCAAGTTTTAGGCTCCCGCCGGTTCAGTAACTACTGGTGGGCGACGGTAGTCTCCGCCGGAGCCGGTGGTTTCTTGCTAGCTGGACTCTCAAGCTACCTGCAAGTCAACCTGCTACCGTTTAGCAATCCCGAGGAACTGATGTTTGTTCCTCAAGGCTTGGTGATGAGTCTGTATGGAATAGCGGGCTTGCTGTTGGCACTTTACCTCTGGCTAACGATCCTCTGGGATCTGGGAGGGGGTTACAATGAATTTAATCGCCAGACCGACCGGGCCATTGTGTTCCGCTGGGGATACCCGGGGAAGAATCGCCGGATAGAGATTAGCTGTCCTCTAGAAGACGTCCAAGCGATAATAGTCAAGCTCAAAGAAGGGCTTAACCCTCGGCGGGCCATTTATATACGTGTCAAGGGCAAGGCAAATATTCCCCTGACGAGGGTGGGGCAACCGCTAGCCCTGAGTACACTAGAAAATCAGGCCGCCGAGTTGGCTCGTTTTCTGGAAGTGCCCATTGAAGGTCTTTGAGGCCAGCGTCTTACCCCCCACCCTTCAGGGTGGGGCTACACAAACAAAGACCGCCTACGCGGTCTCAATCCCATGTTTAGATAAGATAATTATGTATACTTGGTAACAAATAGGTGACATCAAAATGCAGATAGAGGCAAAACGCTGGTTATCTATACTCTTAGTGATTGCTGCTTTGCTCATGGCCGGATGTATGTCGCAAGCGACAACTACATCGGGATACGAGAGACAAGCAAGTAATCAGGAAAATAGCAATTTACCTCGGCTGTTGGGTAAGGCCACGGTAGAGATGATGGTTGAAGGTAAAGACTCGCCGATTATAATCAACTTGGATGGAACTCAGGCTCCGATCACTGCCGGTAATTTTGTCGATCTAGTCGATCGGGGGGTCTATGATGGTCTGGTGTTTCACCGGGTGGTGCGGGAACCCCAGCCGTTTGTGGTTCAGGGTGGGGATCCACAGAGCAAAGACCCCAAGTTTTCACCAGAACGACTGGGAACTGGTAGTTATATAGAGCCAGCGACATCTCAGGCTCGCTACATTCCTTTAGAAATTACGCCTCAAGGCTCGGAAGAACCGGTTTACTCTCAGACTTTCAAGAGCGCTAGTATTTCTGTAAAGCCAGTGCTCAAGCATACTCGCGGTGCTGTGGCAATGGCTCGTTCTCCTTATCCTGACTCGGCTTCCTCCCAGTTTTATTTTTGTTTAGCTGACTTGCCGTTCTTGGATGGTGACTATGCTGTGTTTGGATATGTTACTGAGGGGATGAATGTGATAGACTCAATTGTCCAGGGCGATCGCATCAAGTCGGTTGGGGTAGTCCAAGGCTTAGAATACTTGAGAAAATAGACCTCTATGACCGACCGAAGATTGCGTAATTGTCTACTAAAGGAATAAAGATGGAGAATACCGACAAGACCGAAGGGGATATGGAGTTGGGCTTTGGGGATGATAACATCATTGCTCCCCAAAACGAGGAGCAGATTAGTCTTGACATAGACGGAAATGGGGATCACAGCACTAACAGATGGTATACAGATCATGCGTTACATGTTCGGTTTCCGGGGTGATGCTTTAACCAAGGACGCTATTGGCGAAGATAGTACCCGGAGCAGTGCTGACCTGATTACTAATTACCTGGACGCAGCGGGAGACACTTTGCTGGATGTGGATGGTAATGGCATAGTGGAAGCGCTGAGTGATGGGATTCTGTTCATTCGTTTTCTTTTTGGGTTCAGGGGTGAAACTCTGACCAACGGGGCGATCGCCCCAGGTGCCACCCGCACCACTGCTGCTGAGATAGAACAGTTGATCGAGCAATTGAACACTTTGACGCCGGATCCTGGGAATACCCTAGATACGGCACGGGCTCTTGGTCCTCTCAGCCGTGCTCGAACAACCGTGAGCGACTCGGTGGGGGATGCTGATTCTGTTGATATGTACAGCTTCAGCTTAGATGAGGTCAGTGAGTTAAACTTTACTCTCTCTGGTTTGAATGCAGATGCCGATCTGGCTATCATTGAGGATACCAATGGTAACGGTCAGGAAGATGAGGAAGATTTTATCGTTGGCTTTGAATCTATTAACTCAGGTAATAGTCAAGAAGCAATCAGTGGGATATTACAGCCTGGTGACTACTTTGTTTTAGTCGAGCAACATTCCGGAGATACGGACTATGAGCTGATTTTAGAGGTCAGCCCTGTAGATGTTCCACCAGACAATGCAGGTAACACCCTGACGGATGCACGTGAAATTGGTACTCTCAATGACCGTCAAACGTTTAGTGACTTCGTTGGCGATGCCGACCCTGAAGACTTCTATCGTTTCAGTTTAGACTCAACTAGCGAATTGAATCTGACTCTTGAGGGTCTCAGTAGCGATGCCGACGTGCTACTGATCGAGGACATCAACGGCAACGGCCTGTTGGATGATGATGAGATTTTCGATACACCTTATGCTGAAGGTAGCATTTCCGAAGCGATTAATGAGACCTTACCAGCAGGGGACTACTTTGTCTTAGTCGAACAGTTTGAGGGCGATACAGACTACGATCTGAGCTTGGAAGCAACAGTTCCAGGAACACCCCCACCAGATAATGCAGGCAATACTCTAGACACCGCACGGGATCTAGGGGCTATCAATGACCGTCAAACTTTTAGTGATTTTGTTGGCAATGCTGATACAAGCGACTTCTATCGCTTCACTCTTGATGATACCAGCGAATTGAATCTGACTCTTGAGGGTCTCAGTAGCGATGCCGACCTGCTGCTGATTGAGGATCTCAACAGCAATGGCGTGTTGGATGATGATGAGATTCTCGATGCACCTTTCATTGAAGGCAACGATTCCGAAGTGGTCTTGGGCCCGTTGGCAACGGGTGTGGTCAAAACCAGTTGATCGTGCATGGGATCTCCCAGTCGCTGGATCCCCCAAACCCCCCGCTAAGTTGGGGGGCTTTTGAAGCCCCCCTTTTGCAAGCTCCTAACTTCCCGATAGGCGATCGCCCCCCTTGTTTTTGTAGCCGCGATTTCAATCGCCCAGGCAAATCTATGAGCTATAATGACAATTGTACCCCGATTTTTCGGACCGTCTGCGGGCCGATCGCCAGCAAAATCAAATGAGTACAATAACCCTGAGGAAGTTACCCCAAGAATTAATACCTATCCTCGAAGCCAACGATGCAGAATTAGAAGGAAGAATTCTGGAATTAATTGTACTAGAGTTAGTCCGACAACAGCGGATCTCAACCGGGAAAGCAGCGGAATTATTAGGAATCTCTAAATGGGAGTTCGTGCAACTGCTGGGACAGAATAACATTCCTTACTTTACTGGATCGTTGTTACCAATTCTAGTCCTTTAGTTTCTCTTGCTCGGGTTAATCAATTTGGCCTGTTGCACCTGCTCTACAATCAAATATGCATACCCCCAGCGGTTCGAGGGAACAGTTAGACAGAGGTGAGAGTGAAGCGATCGCGCTGGCGATGGAGTTACAAGCAGATTTATTAGTAATAGATGAAGCTAGAGTAATTATTCTGCAAAATGGCTATCGCCCCCGCGCGAGCGGGTTTTGTTTTTGTAGCCGTGATTCGATCGCCCAGGCAAATCTATGAGCTATAATGACAATTGTACCCCGATTTTTCGGACCGTCTGCGGGCCGATCGCCCCTCTTTCACCGCAACCATCCCATCAGCTTATACCATTTTATCAAACGTGGCTACAATTATTTTCAGCATCATGCTATTAGTCGGTTTTAACCGACTTCAGCTATTAGCCGGGGGTTTTAACCCCCGGCTCTCTAGACCCTTTTTCAATCATTAGTTGGTAATCGATCCACTAATTGCCAAAAATCATCCTGCTTAATACCGCCCTCTTCTCCCACCTGAGCTATAATCACAATTGTACCCGGATCGCCAATCTTTCACCGCAACCATCCCATCAGCTTATACGATTTTGTCAAACGTGCCTACAATTATTTTCAGTATCATGCGATTAGTCGGTTTTAACCAGCTTCAGCTATTAGCCGTGGGTTAAACCCCTGGCTCAATTATCAATGAATAAAATTCTGCATCAAGAATTTGTTCGTTATCAAAAGGACAAACTTGAGGATATTCGGACTCATCAGGAATGCGAATGCCAGAACTTGCTCGTTTTCCTTCTTTAATCGCCAGGTCTCGACCATCACGATAAGCTTCCTCTAAAATTTTGGGTAAATAAGATTTTAAGGAAGGGGTTTTACTCAGTTGTTTATTGATTCGCTTGCGGTGTTCGTCAACAGAACTGTACCAGCTTTTTTTCATCGTTTCTGGGGCATGAGCTTGTACCGTTAATTTAAGCAGATAGGCGAGAAGTATCATTAAATTGCTTTCGAGGGCATTTTTTTCGGATTTACCCAAGTCTTTAAGTTCCTCAATCAACTGTTCGATATCCAGTTCGGAGAAGCGATGATTTTTGAGTTTTTTGATATGATCTTCAATCCATAAGTTGAAATCTAGATCGTATAGTGTTTGTTTCATTGAGAATTGTTCATTGAGAATTGAAAAAAACCGAGAGGAAGTCAATTAAATCTTACTAAAGTTACAATAAATACAGTTATAGCACTTCTCAGATTAGTGTGATATGATGTCGGAGATTGCGTCGGGGGGGATAACTAATAAATCATAAGTTAGTCGCTAATCTCCCCCCCCTCGCAATGACAAGTAGGCAATTTTATATACTACATCAATTTGAGAAACGCTATAAAAATCCTGTTGAAATTACTTAGATGACAAGCGGCGGAGAGGAGCAAGGCACGCCAGCACTACCACAATCCTAGCCGCTAGTTGCCGCTAGGATTGTTTTTCCTTACTCTCGACAGTTACCATTATATCATCCATCTAATCTCTCTCAAATAAATTGTGGAAGTGGTCGTTACTGGCATTGGTCTGGTGTCAGCTTTAGGGATGCTACAGACCAGTTGGCAGCGCCTGATCGCTGGTGAATCTGGCATCAGGCTTTTACAACCTTTTCGGGAACTGCCACCACGACCTCTGGCCCTAATTGGCAAAACTCCGATGTATCCTGGGATCGCTAGTCGCACTACCCAGGATACATCGGCAGCTGACTTAACTACTCTTACTCAGCTGGTGGTGACTGAGGCGATCGCCGATGCAGGTCTAGTCCTACCATTGCCAGATGCTGGGGTGGCGATCGGGTCTAGTCGCGCTCATCAGGCTTCCTGGGAACAGCTAGCTAGACAATTACAAGAGGATTCTCTCATGTCCGGTGCCCATTGGTTGGATACCCTTCCGCATATGGTGGCGATCGCCTCGGCCCGGACGATCGGCTCTACTGGTCCGGTGTTAGCGCCAATGGCTGCTTGTGCTACGGGCCTCTGGGCGATCGCCCAAGGCTTCCATCTGATCCAGACTGGTCAATGCCAGCGGGCGATCGCAGGGGCAGTGGAAGCTCCAGTGACGCCCTTAACCCTGGCAGGCTTTACCCGGATGGGAGCCTTAGCTGCCACTGGTGCCTATCCTTTTGACAAAAATCGCGAAGGTTTGGTTTTGGGGGAGGGTGCAGCTGTCTTGGTGCTGGAGTCAGCAACGGTAGCTAGGCGTCGCGGAGCCCCTATTTATGGACGAGTGCTCGGGTTTGGCTTCACAAATGATGGTTATCATGCTAATGTGCCCGAACTGGGAGGGAAGATGGCGATCGGGGCTGTCAAGCAATGTCTGGAGCGATCGGGCCTGGAGACAGCTGACATTGACTACATCCATGCTCACGGCACCAGTACGAGGTTGAATGACCAGAACGAAGCAAAATTAATTCAATATTTATTTCCTCAAGGGGTTCCGGTCAGTTCCACCAAGGGAGCTACAGGTCACTGCCTGGGAGCATCTGGGGCCTTGGGAGTAGCTTTCTGTCTAATGGCGTTACAGGAGCAGCTATTGCCCCCTTGTGTAGGATTGAAAGCACCAGAGTTTGATTTAGATTTACTGATGGCACCGCGTCGGTGTCAGGTGCGGCGGGTGCTGTGTTTGAGTTTTGGCTTTGGGGGCCAAAATGGGGAGATCGTCTTAGGAAAGTAAGTAAACGTTCCTTACAGACAATTTATTTATCTTTAGAAGCAACGGCGCGTACTTATTTTTTCCATCGTTTTGAGAATCAATAAAAATCACGAAATTTAGAGGAAATTTAGAGGAGGCGAGTCATTCTCATTCAGTTTACAGATTTCAACGCTGCTTGTACTATCATCAGTACCGACTGCAATTCTCAATGGAACGATATTAGCAATGTACTCGATGCTATGCCACTACACCTAAAAGCTTCATCCCAGGCGGGACTTCAAGGCTATCCCATTTTCGATCCTGTAGGAACGAATGAATACATCAAAACAGAATTAGTTAACCTGGGATGGAAACCAAATATTTCCATTCCCAAACAATACAATTTTTTAGGAACCCATATTGATGCTGGTAAAGCAGGCGCGATCGTCGAGAATCAATTTTCCAATTATCCGTTCCTTCTCAATAATACCATAAGATCCGAGTTTTTCTTTAAAGCTGAGACCAGGTTTTCTGGGTCAGCCACTAAACTAGTAATTATTATCACAAAAGCTCATATGTTTCCTGCTTCTAACAGCACTCTATATTACGAACAAGCTGTGCGATTCGTTCAGGTATAAACTGTAACCAGTGAAAGCCTGGCTGGTCTCATAAGCCAGCAACTTTGGTATTC
>JACOMV010000039.1 GCA_014324065.1 Hormoscilla sp. SP12CHS1
TCCTCTGCCTCCTGGCCTCAATAGACGACGACTCTGGCAGCGTGGGGGGCCGGGAGCCTGCGGAACTCACAAGTTACCCAGAGGCTGATAATTACCCGACGAGGCTCCGCCTCGTGACTTCCCATTCCCAGGGTCTCCCTGGGAACGAGGGTAGCATATACACATTTTTTTCTTTTTGTCAATCCCCCTCTACTGGACTGACGCTCTAGAAACTGTCCGGGCTGTGGCGGAAACTGGGGTAGACTACATTTCAACCAGTGCTCCAATTACTCGCTCCAGTTGGCTGGACTTGAGTATGCGGCTATCCCGCGAAGGACTCTCTGGGGATGAGGTGAGGCCCGATACGCAGTGCATGCGCAGGGCCCCTTACGCTACGCGAGAAGCGCTAGAACTATGAACTCGACGATCGAACTACTGAAAACTAGATTTGAGCAGGCTTTGGTTACTGCTTTTGGTGAAGAATTGGCAGGATGTGACCCAATGGTAGTACTGGCCAGTAATCCGAAGTTTGGCGATTACCAGTCGAATGTGACCATGTCTCTGACGAAGCAACTACAGCAAAAGCCCAGAGATATCGCCCAAAAGCTGGTAGAACATCTAGAGATTTCTGACTTGTGCGCACCGCCGTCAATTGCGGGCCCCGGTTTCATTAATCTTACTCTCCAACCGGCCTACTTGGAAGCCCAGCTGAATACTATATATATAGATGCACGACTGGGGGTGGCACCGGTGAAAAAGCCCCAGCGGGCGATCGTGGATTTTTCTAGCCCCAATATTGCTAAGGAGATGCATGTCGGTCACCTGCGCTCTACTATTATTGGGGATTGCATTGCCCGGATTTTGGAATTTCGGGGTCACGAGGTTCTGCGACTCAATCATGTCGGGGACTGGGGCACTCAGTTCGGGATGCTGATCTCTTATCTGCGGGAAGCTTACCCACAGGCCCTGACGACTGCTGATGCCCTGGACTTGGGAGATTTAGTTACCTTTTACAAGCAGGCAAAGCACCGGTTCGACGCAAATGAGGCATTTAAGGAAACTTCCCGCCAAGAAGTGGTACAACTACAAGCTGGTGCGGAAGATACCCGTCGGGCCTGGCAGTTGCTCTGCGACCAGTCCCGGCGAGAGTTTCAGGTGATTTACGATCGCCTCGGGGTGCAACTGACGGAACGGGGAGAGTCTTTCTATAATCCGTTTTTACCAGCTGTGGTGGCGGACCTGGATCGGCTGGGTTTGCTTGAAGAGGATGCTGGTGCCCAGTGCGTTTTTCTGGAAGGCTTTACTAATAAGGCTGGCTCGCCATTACCCTTGATCGTCCAAAAGTCGGATGGAGGCTATAATTACGCTACTACAGATTTGGCAGCCTTACGCTATCGGATAGGCGAAGACGGAGCTAATAGGATTATCTATGTTACAGATGCCGGTCAGGCTGCTCACTTTGCTCAGGTGTTTCAGGTAGCACGACGTGCTGGTTGGCTGACGGAACAGGTAGATGTGGTTCATGTTCCTTTTGGTCTCGTCCAGGGAGAAGATGGTAAGAAGCTGAAAACTCGTTCCGGGGAAACTGTGCGACTGCGGGATTTGTTGGATGAGGCGATCTCCCGGGCTGGGGCTGACCTAGAATCTAGACTGGCGGCAGAAGATTGCGAACGCACCGAAACTGAGAAGTTCAAAGCTCAGGTGGCCAAAGTAGTGGGCATGAGTGCAGTTAAATACGCCGATCTGAGTCAGAACCGCACTAGCAATTACATCTTTAGCTACGACAAGATGCTCTCCCTGCAAGGAAATACGGCACCTTATCTACTTTATGCCTATGTCCGGATTCAGGGGATTAGTCGTAAGGGTGAGATTGACTTTTCCCAACTGGGAGAGGATAGGAAAACGAAAGTTTTATTGTCAGAACCGACTGAGTTGGTGCTGGCGAAGCATTTGTTGCAACTGTCGGAAGTTATCCTTGCTGTGGAAGCTGATTTAATGCCTAACCGCCTGTGTCAATATTTATTTGCGCTCTCTCAGAAGTTTAATCAGTTTTACGATCGCTGTCCAGTACTGAAAGCAGCAGAACCCCAGGGGACTTCCCGCTTGCTGCTGTGCGACCTGACCGCGAGAACCTTGAAGTTGGGGTTATCTTTGTTGGGCATTTCGGTGTTGGAGAGGATGTAATACCAACTGGGGGTAAGGACTAAAGTCCTTACTACAAACCTGCAAGGACTAAAGTCCTTACTACAAACCTGCAAAGACTAAAGTTCTTACTACAAACCAGTCTGTAGAATATGAACCAGCGAGCACTGTTTTTTGTCAATCGTCTCTCTCGCCAAGGCAGGAAAAACCGCATAGAGGCGATCGTCCACCTGCGCCGATACGGCTTTGAACTGGTGGAAGAACCGGTATCTAACCCCGGGGAAATACCGGAACTGATTCGTCAGCACCAGAATAAGGTGGATTTGGTGATTATTGGTGGTGGCGATGGTACCATGAATACGGCTGTAGACGCTCTGGTTGATACCCAGCTGCCCTTGGGCATTTTGCCCATGGGAACTGCTAATGACTTGGCCCGGACCTTAAAAATTCCCCTGTCTATACCGGCAGCTTGCCAGACGATCGCTACGGGTCAAACACATTATATAGACTTGGGTTGGGTAAATGGAAAGCATTACTTTAATGTTGCTAGTATGGGACTGTCTGTCAACATCACCCGCAGTCTGAATAAACGAGTCAAGCGGCGCTGGGGCATTCTCGCCTATGCGATAGCCGCTATACGGGTGCTGGCCAGATCGCGCCCTTTTAGAGCCGAAATTCGCTGTAATGGCCAGTCTATCCAAGTGAAAACAGTGCAAATTGCTGTCGGAAACGGGCTATATTATGGGGGAGGCATGGCGATCGCCTCCGATGCGGCGATAGACGACCAGCGTTTGGACCTCTACAGTCTGGGAATTAACCACTGGTGGGAGATGTTTCCCTTACTGCCTGCTTTAAGGCAAGGACGTCTGGGGAATATAGATAATGTTTTCACTCTAGAAGGCACAGAAATGGAAGTGTTAACTAAGAAGCCTATTTCTATCAATACAGATGGTGAAATCACTACTAAAACTCCCGCCCACTTCCGAGTCATTCCTCGGATTCTACCAGTTTTAGTCCCCAGTTCGAGATCGTAATCACTGACAAAAGTCCCAGGCCCTATGCCCCATAGCCCTTGATGTACCTGAAAACGCTGCACCTCAGACATTTTCGTAACTACCTGGATCAACAAGTTGGCTTTGATGCTGCCAAAATTATCTTAGTGGGGGATAATGCTCAGGGAAAGTCGAATCTCCTGGAAGCTGTGGAATTACTCTCAACTCTCAGATCTCATCGTACTTCCCGCGATCGGGATTTGATCTGGCACTCCCAGGATAAAGGTTCCCAGTCTGCTAGCGGGCAAATAACTGGCAGTTTGGAGCGACAGACAGGCTCAGTGGACCTCAAACTCCTCCTCCGCAGCAACGGATGCCGAACTGTTGCCCTCAATGACGAATCTCTGCGGCGGCAGCTGGATTTCTTGGGCGTTCTGAATGTGGTACAATTCTCTAGCCTCGATCTGGAACTGGTGCGCGGTAGCCCCGAACGGCGTCGCACCATGCTGGATACTTTGTTGACCCAGCTGGAACCAGTCTATGCCCATTTTTTGGCACAATACAACCAAGTGTTGCGCCAGCGCAACAAACTCTTAAAAAAAATGCTGTCTGAACCTGATTTAACTCAGTCAGACGAATTGGCAGTTTGGGATGCTCAACTGGCGACTATTGGTTCTCGTTTGATGCGGCGTCGCGCGAGGGTAATAGAACGGCTGGCCCCCATTGCTGTTGCTTGGCACGACTCCATTAGTGGTTCTCAAGAGGTGCTTAAGGTGCAGTACGCCCCTAATGTCCCCTGGCCAGGTGACTCCCGTTCCCCTCCAGCAGAAGTACAGCAAGTTTTTTTGGAGAAAATTCAGCAAAGGGCTATGGCGGAAAAGTACCAAGGGACATCTCTCGTTGGTCCTCACCGCGATGAAGTAGAGTTGACGATAGACGATACCCCGGCGCGGCAATATGGTTCCCAGGGACAACAACGGACCCTGGTGCTGGCTTTGAAGCTGGCCGAACTGAAATTGATTTCCGAGGTCGTGGGTGAGTCACCCCTACTGTTGCTGGATGACGTGCTGGCTGAACTGGACTTAACCCGGCAAAATCAGCTGCTGGAGGCGATCGCCGATCGCTTTCAAACCCTGATCGCTACCACCCACCTGGGGGCCTTTGATGCGGCGTGGCTGCAAAATTGCCAAATTCTTTTGGTCCAGGCAGGGCATATCCAGCCCTTGATGAGTGTTTAACTACATTATCCCTGGTCTAGTGGTTCCAAATCTGCCCAATCCCTGGAACTGATTTGGCATTTTCAATCTCAAATAGAACATGCGTGATTTACCGGTAGGCTCTGGAGCTGGACAACCCTAACGGGGTTCGCGATCGACTTAAGCATAGTTTTGACTTGACCTAAGGGAGGTAATTTGATTAGTGATATCTCACAAGACGAAATGCGCGATAGACTGGGAAATGTTGACCAAATTCGCGATCTGCTGTTCGGTAAGCAGCAGCGAGACTATGAAACTCGCCTGAATAAGCTAGAGTCAAGCTTGTCTGCTCTCCAGCAGGAAATGCGCGATCGCCTGAATCAACTCAACGATACTCTCTCGACAGAACTGCGGTCAACTATGTATTCTCTAGAACTGCGGTCAACTATGTATTCTCTGGAGAAAAAAATCCAGTATATCAGCAGTTCGACCAATGAAGAACTCACAGATATGAGGCAAGATATAGAAGGGAAGGACAAGAATGTATCGGAGAGTATCGATTCCCTAAATAAGCTGATTGGGTCTCAGATTAACTCGGTGAAGGCAGAAGTAAATAAAGCTCAAGAAAAGCTAGAAAAAGATATTCAGAGTCTCAAGAATGAAATTGTCGATAAACTGGAAAAACGCTTGTCTGGTTTAACGGAAAGCAAGGTGGCGGGCAGAAATACTGTTTGAGATGTGCATGCGGGTAAAGAAAAATGAATTTCTCCCGGAACTGGCAAGCAAATGAATGCGGCCCTGCGTTATCTCCAGTTGCAAACGGAACGATTATTACATAATATTGCCAGCGAGAATTGCCGAACGAAAAAAGCTAAAAGCGCGATCGTGCCGTCCGCGGACCGATCGCGGAAAGCTTTGATGATGTGAAGGTGATGTTTGCTGATATCGTAGGCTTTACAGAAATTTCGGCTCGGCGATCGCCGACGGAACTGGTAGAACTCCTGAATCTGATTTTCTCGAAGTTCGATCAACTCAGTGAACTGCATGGGTTGGAGAAAATTAAGACGATCGGGGATGCTTATATGGTAGTAGGTGGTTTGCCCGTACCTCACAGTGACCACGCTGAGGCGATCGCCGAAATGGCCCTGGATATGCAACGGGGGCTTTCAGAATTTAATACTGAAACTGGCGAAGCATTGCAGATCCGCATCGGGATTAACAGTGGACCGGTGGTAGCAGGGGTGATTGGCACCAAAAAGTTCATTTACGACCTGTGGGGTGATACCGTGAACACCGCTAGCCGCATGGAATCTCATGGCATACCGGGAACTATCCAACTCGCGGCTTCTACCTATGAACTGCTACGGGATAAGTATCAGTTTACAGCACGGGGACCAATTAATATCAAAGGTAAAGGTGAAATGACTACCTATCTCCTCACTGGCCAACTCTCAGAAGCAGTACAAAGTGACCGGTGACCAGTGGTCAGTTTTATAAGAGGTAGGCGATCGGGACCATCCCTATAGCAGGTGATTTGGGAAAAGAGCAAAAATACGAAAGACGCTACACCGGTACTGTATAAGAGTTTAATGACGGTAACCAGTACATAGTGACGGGTAGACAGCAAACCAGACGGTGACCCATACTGTAAAGGAATCCAGCCACTGTGCATCGGCAGCAACAAGATAGAATAATTCCAGCAATGCTTCTGGGCATCAGCGACGCGCTGACAATGGACAGGCGAGACGCTATGGACAGGCGTTCCGGCCCGTCTGACGCAACAAACAACGGACAATTGACAACTGGTAAGGAGAAAAGTAACGCATGGGCAAAGTAGTCGGCATTGACTTGGGGACAACTAACTCAGTGGTAGCTGTGATGGAAGGCGGCAAACCATTGGTAATTGCCAATGCAGAAGGGATGCGGACTACCCCCTCAGTGGTTGGCTTTAGCAAGGATCGGGAGTTAGTTGTCGGACAAATGGCACGGCGGCAGACGGTACTCAATCCTGAAAATACTTTCTACGCGGTGAAGCGATTTATTGGTCGCAGGTACGACGAACTCAGTCCAGAGTCCAAGCGTGTTCCCTATACTATCCGTCGGGATGAGGTGGGCAATATTAAAATTAAATGTCCCCGCCTGAAGAAGGACTTTGCCTCGGAAGAAATCTCGGCAATGATTCTGCGGAAGTTGGCAGATGATGCCAGTCGTTATCTGGGAGAACCAGTGACAGGTGCGGTGATTACCGTCCCTGCTTATTTTAATGACTCTCAGCGACAGGCGACCCGAGATGCGGGACGGATTGCTGGTTTGGAGGTGAAGCGGATTCTGAATGAACCTACGGCTGCATCTTTGGCCTATGGATTGGAACGCCGGGATTATCAGACTATTCTGGTGTTCGATTTGGGTGGGGGTACCTTTGATGTCTCGATCTTGGATGTCGGGGATGGGGTGTTTGAGGTGAAGGCTACTAGCGGCGACACCCAACTCGGAGGCAATGATTTTGATAAAAGGATTGTTGACTGGCTGGCCGAGCAGTTTATGGAAGCGGAAGGTATAGACTTGAGACGTCACGATCGCCAAGCTTTACAACGCTTGCTGGAAGCTGCGGAAAAGGCTAAGATTGAACTATCTGGGGTCAGCGTGACAGACATCAATCTCCCCTTTATTACTGCTACGGCTGACGGTCCTAAGCATTTAGAAACCAGGCTGACCCGTTCTCAGTTTGAAGATTTATGCGGTGACCTGGTGAGTCGCCTGAGAAGACCGATTAAGCAAGCTTTACAGGATGCTGGTTTGAGTCCGGTGCAAATCGATGAAGTGGTTCTGGTTGGCGGTTCGACGAGGATTCCTTTGGTGCAACAGTTGGTGCGTAGCTTCATCGATAAAGAACCCAATCAAAATGTCAATCCCGATGAAGTGGTAGCTGTTGGTGCGGCAATTCAAGCTAGCATCCTCTCGGGTATGGTCAAAGATGTGCTGCTTTTGGACGTGACGCCCCTATCCCTGGGACTGGAAACGGCTAATGGGGTGATGAAGAAGCTGATTCCTCGCAACACTACTATACCAGTGCGGCGTTCTGATATTTTCTCGACGGCACAGGATAATCAAACTTTGGTGGAAGTCCATGCGCTTCAAGGCGAACGCGAGATGGCAGAGAATAATAAGTCTCTGGGACGGTTTAAGTTGACTGGGATTCCCCCGGCCCCGAGAGGCGTCCCTCAGATTCAGGTGTCCTTTGATATCGATGCTAATGGCATATTGCAGGTAACGGCTTTGGATAGAACTACAGGTCGGGAGCAAAGTATTACTATTCAAGGGGCTTCGACTCTATCTCAAGATGAAGTTAATCGCATGATCGGCGAGGCGGAACAATATGCTCAAGTTGACCTAGAACGGCGGGAACGGCTCGAAAAGCGTAATCGCAGTGAAGCTTTGATAGTCCGAGCAGAACGGCAACTCAGAGAAGCGACTCTGGATTTTGGCATGCAGTTTGCTAATCAATATCGTCGCCAAATTGACCCCTTAATTGAGGAATTGCGGGATAGTCTCAGAAGGAATGAAGATCCGGGCATAGACCGGGTGGGCGCTGATTTGCAAGATGTCCTCTATGACCTGAACCGAGAAATACGTCTGCGCTTGAGTGAGGAAGATGATGATGATTTGTTTGGTTCTATTCGTCGTACTTTCTCGGGAGATCGCGATCGGTCCGCGGACGGCCCGAAAAATCGGCGTTCAGATAGCTATACAACATCTAGAACCTATCGCCGACATTCTGATGCTGTCAGATCGAATCGCTATAGCAGCAATAGCAGTAGGTATAGTAATTATAATGATAATGAGGACTGGGATGATGATGATGAGTGGTTATAGTCAGGGGCCGTAGGACGGACGAAACGCCTGTCCGAGTCGTAGCGGGGGTTTCGCCTGTCCATAGTCAGCAATTCGTTCTTTATAAAACTAACAACTAACAAATAACAAATAACAAACAATTGATGTGGTGCGAGAATGAATAAGCAGCAAAAACCGCTAACTATGCAAAACTTTCGGAACTACTATGAGATTCTGGGAGTTCCTAGAGATGCTTCGGTTGAGGAAATCAAAAAGGCATACCGGAAATTGGCGAGGCAGTACCATCCAGATTTGAATCCGGGAGATAAGGAGGCGGAGGAAAGGTTTAAGGATATTAACGAAGCTTATGAGGTTCTGTCCGATCCAAATAGGCGATCGCAATACGATAGGTTCAGTCGGTTTTTGCAGTACCAGAAGTTGCGTCCTAAAAACGGACGTTATGGTAAAGGTTCGAGTCGCTTGTCCGCCGAAGAGATGGAGTATTTCAAGCAATTCTCCACTTTTGATGGCTTTTTGGACAGCTTGCTGAACCGTCGGCGGGAAGTGAAGGTGGGTGCGCCGACTGGGGAACGCGATCGGGTAACGGATCCTTCTGCTGATTCTTATCGGCGCAGTGCGAAGAAAACTTATAACACAATTCCGGCACGGTCCGCGGACGGCCCGAAAAATCGGCGGGATGTGGAGGCGCGACTGACTATACCTTTGGAGAAGGCTTTTTGGGGCGGAAATGAGCGCATTCGTCTGGAAGATGGGCGATCGATTGAGGTAGAGATGCCGCCGGGGATGGTAACTGGGCAGCGGATCCGACTGCGGAATCAAGGTCTTGGCGGTGGTGACCTGTTCTTGAAAATTACTGTAGCACCTCATGAGTTCTTTGGGTTGGAAGGTTCTGATATTTATTGTAAACTACCTGTGACTCCTTGTGAAGCGGTGTTAGGGGGGTCGATGGAAGTGCCGACTCTGGATGGGTTGGTGAAAATGAATGTGCCGCCGGGAGTTTCCCCCGGTCAACGCTTACGCCTTGCTAATAAGGGTTATCCTGATAGCAGGGGCAGACGTGGCGACCAAATTGTGGAAATTCAGGTTGTTATTCCTAAGGAGATTAGTCCAGAAGAACGGGAAGTTTATGAAAAGTTGCGGCAGATCGAGGAGTTCAAGCCCCGACGGGATTTATTGGTTTAGTTTACAGTATGTAGTCAGTTGGTCCGGAGATATTAGCCAACTGCCCGATCGGGACAAGCAAATATCTATTACAATTGATTCAGTGCTGTTTCCATAGCTACTAGTATTTCTTGAATTTACGCACCGTCTGAACAACTGTAGCTGAGTTCTTTGCCGACAGTTGTCGTCATACTAACTGTGTAGGTGATTTTCAGATACTTCAGTTTTTCATTCTTGTAATTGCCCATATAAATCAATGACAAACCGAGTAAGACCAATTCTACACGTCTGATTAATACACCCAATATTACTACTAGAACTACCAAATAAATTCCCCACTGAGGTTTGTAGTGAGGACGGAAGTCCTCACTACAAACCTCAGAAAAATCAGTTTTAGTTTTTTTTCTGGATTTTTTTTGCTCGTCTATATACTATCAATATAGCGAATTTGATACCGTTCGCCCTGAATATCGAGCACATTTCTGGTGATTCGGACACCATTTTTGTTGTAAATGGGTTCTGATGGTTTTTTTTCTAACATTGATTATTCACCACTTATCAATTATCAGTTGTTAGTTATCAGTTGTTAGTTGTCAGTCAATTCTAAAATCTCAATTTTCAATTTTCAATTTTCAATTTTTCAGTTTACCGCATATCATAGCCAAACAGGTTGGGGTCAACCTCCTCTGTTAACTCTACATCATCTAAGCCATATTCTTGCCAGCGTCTTTCTACCATCGCTGCTACCTCTGGATCGGAGTCCAGCTGTGCGCCCCATTCATGTTCCGTTTCTGGGGGAATCTTCGTGGTCGCATCAATCCCCATCCGTCCCCCTAAGCCGATTTTCTCACTGGCAAAGTCTAAACTGTCAAAGGGCGTATTCGGTAAAATAAATACATCCCGCCTCGGGTCAACTTTGGAGGAGATCGCCCAGACGACCTGGCGCGGATCCCGCACGTTGATATTTTTATCCACGACGATGACAAATTTGGTATAGGTAAATTGGGGCAATGCACTCCAAAAGGCTAAGGCCGCCCGTCGCGCTTGTCCGGGATAGGCTTTGTCTATGGAAACGATCGCGGCCTTGTAACTCAGGGCTTCCATGGGGAGGAAGAAATCGACGATTTCTGAAACTTGTTGCCGTAAAATGGGGGTGTAGATGCGGTTGAGGGCGATCGCCATCATTGCTTCTTCTTTGGGGGGACGCCCGCTGAAGGTGGTGAGATAGATGGGGTCTTGGCGATGGGTCATGCAGTGAAAGCGGATCAGGGGGGAATCTTCCCGTCCGCCATAATATCCCATATGATCGCCAAAGGGACCATCTGGCAAGACTTCCCCTGGGGTAATTGTCCCTTCTAAGACAAACTCAGAGTCGGCGGGCACTTCTAAATCTAGGGTCTTGCATTTGGCCAACTTGACTCCCGTGCCGGCGTATAATCCGGCAAATAGCCATTCTGATAAGTCTACTGGAATGGGTGTGGCCGCTGCCATGATAATCAGGGGGTCCACGCCGAGGGCGATCGCCACTTCTAACTGCTTGCCATTTTCTGCTGCTTTGCGGAGGTGACGGGCCCCACCCCGCACAGATAACCAATGTACTGTCATGATATGGCGAGATTGCAACTGCAAGCGATAGACTCCGACATTGGGAGTTTTCGTCTCGCAGTCCTTAGTGATGACCAAACCCAGGGTGATAATCTTGCCAGCATCTCCGGGATAGGGACGGATCAGGGGTAACTGGTTGAGGTCTAACTCATTTTCCCCGATGACCGCCTGCTGACAAGGGGGGAAAAAGTCCCGTCCCGGTTTGGCCTTCACGACATCAAACAACACCTTCCCAAAGTCGATCGCCTGAGAAATATGCTTTGGGGGTTTCGGTTGTTGCAGCATCGCCAACTTTTTTCCCAGTTCCTCCAACTCCTGGGGGTGCTGCATGTTCATCGCCCAGCAGATCCTCTCGACGGTCCCCATCAAGTTGACCGCAACGGGAAAGGATGCCCCCTTGACCCGTTCAAACAGCAACCCGGGTCCCCCCCGTTGCAGCATCCGGTTGGCAATCTCGGCAATTTCTAAGTCAGGATCGACCAAGGCGTCTATCCGCCGCAGTTGTCCCCGCCCTTCTAGCAACTGGATGAATCCCCGTAAATCTCTCGCCATTGTTTTAAAATTTGTAAAGCTTGTCGAACTGATTAGGCCCTGTTAGCAACTATATGCGATCTGAATAGCAATATCATGCAATGCCCCAAATGTGAATCCACCAACCGGCGTAAAAACGGTCGTGCCAGCGACAAGCAGAGATACCGCTGCAAAGACTGCGGACATAATTTCGTCTATCCCAAATCAGCCAAACTGGTGCGGGTTCTTGACGAGGTCCAGGAGACTGCTGCTGAAACTGTATCCTTGCCCGTCCTGGCACAGCCCGATGTCCCCCAGGATCGGGAGAGGCTCAGTCTTTTAGCTTCTGTACTGCTGGAAACCCTGAATAGTAACGAGTTTCGCGACGCCACCGCTGCATTAGGGCAGCCAAATTTGCCCCAGTTGCCACCACCTCCAGCTCAACCAGAGTCAGGCATCGCTATTTTACTGCTGGATGCGGAAAACCTGAACAAGTTTGATGTTAATCTGGAGCGGTTCTTGAGCGGGATCGGCAACTATCCCCTGCAAGTGAAGATTGCTTTTGCTAACTGGAGAAAAATGCCCGCAGATAAAGATACTGAATTATACGAACAGGGCTATCAACTGATTCACGTCCCCTTAGGCAAAAATAGTGCGGATGCGCAAATGCTGGCTATGGGGGCTGGGGTCTCTCGCCATTATCCCGATGCGAAAGAAGTCTTTGTCTGTTCTTCTGATTGGCTGTTAACCCACCTCTGTAATGAATTGCAAACCCAAGGCTTGACTGTCTATCGGGTGCGCCAGCAAAATAAGAATCTGACTGTGGAAAATAGACTTACTGGGGAGAAAAATCACTATTCTCTATCTATGAAGTCAGAAATTCCCGATTTTGCTGGGCTGGTGCAACAGGTCGAGCACCTGCTGGCCGCAGAACATGCCTCTATTAACGAGCGTATCGGCCAGTTGTCTGCTGTTGCCCACCTGTTTGAAGAACGACACCGCTTGCATACTTCGGAACTGGCAAATTACTCGATCGCTCCCGAACCACAGCCCTTAGCGGAACCGACTGCTGAACCGACTGCTGGACCCACTCTGATCGATTCCCGGGAAGATTTAGAAAAGGCAATGATCGTAACTATTGAGGGAATGCTGCGCAAGCAACCGCCCATGAAGCTAACTGTGATCAACATCAGTAAAGAATTGCATAAGGTCTACGGAGAATCTGCGAATGCAATAATTAAGCGCTTAAAGCTAGCGCCTTATATCAGCAAGTTTTTGCAGTCTTGCCAAAGCTTACAACTCCGGAGTCTTTTGGGAATTAAGTTGGAAGCAGAAGATGTGAAGAAGCAGTTTTCGGAAATTAATTCCCGGGCAGATATGGAGAAGGTAATGGTTGATATTGTCCAAAGTTTAACAATTCAATCTTCTGGCTCATATATTAATATTTCCAAGGTGGGAACGGAATTCCAAAGGCGATATGGTCATACCGTGACTAAGACTATGAGGAGATTAAATTTAGGGAGTAAATTTAATAATTTTTTGCATAATTGTAGTTATTTCAAATTAAAAAAGAACGGCAAGCGGTATGAGGTAGCACTTATGAAAAGTTAGGGAATTGTTAATTGCAAATGGGTAATTGCGAAGGTCGTGTAATTGCTTCCTTTCCTGGCAATTAACAAAACGATTAACAATTGAAAATTAACAATTAACAGCGTCGCAGGCGAGTCAGCAGTACAATTATCTCATAGATCGCCTGGCGCAACTGGGCCCCAGAGAGATCGGACTGATTGATAATGATGCTAAAAACCAGGCGATCGTACCCGGGAACATCCAGATATCCCGACATTGCTGCGACGCCACTCAACAAACCTGTTTTCCCCTGAAGCATTCCTTCAGCGGGCGTGCCGAGAAAGCGACTTCTGAGGGAACCTTCTCTACCTCCCGCAACTGCGAGGGAGGCGCGATACTCTGCTGCGGCGGGCGATCGGGCCATAAGCTGGAGAGTTTGCACCAATGCTTCTGGAGTTACGAGGTTGTGACGGGATAACCCAGCGGCGTCTGTAAGGATGTAACTTTCTGGGTTAACTCCCAATTCGGTTAAGATGAGTTTTACCACCTTGAGACTGTTTTTCTCTCGCTGATTTGTGGCACCCAGGACTCGCAATAATGCCTCAGCATAGAGATTATTACTCCATTGGTTGATCTCTTGCAATAGTTCTGATAATGGTGGAGATTCTACGGCTGCTATTTCTCGGGTTGGGGGTTGACTGTTAGATGTTACTGATGTCCGGAGAACGGCAATGCCTTCAGCGGCTAAGGCCCGGCGAAAATGCTGGAGAAAATTATTAGCTGGATCGACTACTGCTACGGCTGCATCTTCTGATGGGGCCCCCGATCGCAGTTGTCCCCTGACTCGTAAGACTCGACTGCGTAAATCTCGTCCGACAGCGATAAATTCTGGTTCTGTGGCTGCAACCGATCGGGAATTGTTCTCAATTCTCCAGCCAAACCCCTCCACAGGATCGTCCCACTCGACTCGCAAGGGTTCCCCTACCCCTTGGGGAAACAGGGTAAAGGCGATCGCATTTTCATTGACGATTAAGCTATTAACTGCGGTGCCATAGCCAGCTTGGACGTCTGACCATTCCCAGCTAGGATTGATAGTTGCTTCCTGAAAGTAAGAGTCATCGCCAATGAGTTGGTTGATGCGGCGAATTCCGTCGAGCTGTTGTGCTAAGCTTTGTAATTGGGCAGGATCTAAACTGGGGTCTCCCCGGCCCACGACTCGGACGCCTAAACTGTCCTGATAAACTGAGGTTCTAATCCGATAGTCTGCACCCAACTGATGTAAGGCGGCGGCGGTAATTAGCAGTTTAGCATTAGAAGCGGGAACGAAGTATTTTTCCGCATCGCGACTGTAGAGAGTCTGGGACGAGAATAAAGGTCGGATTAAAATTCCCCAACGCTGACGGCGGAATTGGGGGCGTGAGACGATCCCATTTATTTCCGCAGCCAGTTGACCGGGACAAAGGGATGGGTTTTGGGCCACAGTCTGCTGGGGACTCTTGGCAGCAGCAGCCAGAAATGGCACCGCTGTTAATTGCCAGATACAGATTGTTAAGACAATCCGAGCTTTTCTAAGATTGAGCATGTAATTATTCTGTAAGTTATGATAGTAAGAGATGGTATGCTCGGATATTGTTCCTCAAATCACGCGATCGCTGCATCCCGAGGCAAGCGCCACGATACCGCGATACCGCGATACCGCGATACCATAAATGGTATCGCTACATGAACAAAGCCCGCGCAGGCGGGCTTTAACTCTCGTTCCCAGCCAGGGACTGGGAACGGGGCTTTCGAGGCTCTGCCTCCAGCTTATTTACAATAGTACAATATGTCAACTAAGTCTCGCTATGGTGAAGTTGGGAGCTGTTGTTCTTCTGGATCGATAACATCCAGACCCGACGCTCTGGCCGCATCCTTTAGCTCGCGATCGGAGGTAACGAACGTTAGTTGTTCGACCGGTGTCTTCCGCATGCGGAAGACGCCGCTGCCCGACCAGTTTCTTGAAGGTAGCGTTTTACCCAGGCGCTAGCATCCATATAGTAAAAAATCACCGTCGTTCCTCCACCAATAATTTAGAGGCGGCGATCCCTTTAGCCTGGATGGGTTTGACGACGGGAAAAGCTGATAATCCTCCAGGAGTAATCTTGAACGCTGGATCTAGCGCTAAGCGCCTTAAAGTTGGGGGTAAGTTGCTGCTTTGCTGTAAACTTTGGACAAACTCCAGAGTTTGTCGGGCTTCGGCTTCGCTCAATCGGTCAATGCTATGGTGTAATAATTCTTTAGTTGAGTTCATCTGCAAGCACCTTGTCTTGGCTTCTCTAGATCGATAATCAATCAAAATTGTGTCATCGGTCATTACTTGTCGGAAATCTAGCTGATAAACTAGATTGTTGTCCATAGTGGAATTATAGCATGCACAAACAAATTGCATTTCTCGGACTCGGCATGATGGGCGGTCCGATGACCGCTAATCTGGCAAGCAGCGGTCTCCAGGTAATGGCCTGGAATCGCACGAGCGATCGGCCCGGAGTGGAAGTTGCTGCAAGTGCGGGGGCGCAGGTGGTATCATCCATTCAGGAGGCGGTGTCGTCCGCTGAGGTAATTTTAACCTGCGTGGGGGACGTACCCGACGTGGAAGCTGTCATCCTCGGACCGGAAGGGGCGGCGGCATTTGCCCAACCGGGAACTTTAGTGGTAGATATGAGTACGATCGGGCCCGTAGCAGCGCGGAAAATTGGCGCCGAACTGCAACAACGTCAACTGCGCTTTTTGGATGCGCCAATTTCTGGGGGGGATATCGGGGCGCAAAAAGGCACCCTGGTAATTATGGTAGGGGGCGACGAGCAAGATTTTACCGAATGCAAGCCCTTATTTGAAATCATGGGAAAGACAATTCGCCTTTGCGGACCAGTAGGTAGCGGTCAGGCGGTGAAACTCTGCAATCAGGTGCTTTGTGCCGTAAATATAATGAGTTTATGCGAAGCGCTCAAACTGGCAGAACAACAGGAAATTGACCCCATGTTAATGGTAGAAGTTTGTAGCAAAGGTGCGGCTGGGTCTTGGGCGCTGTCAAACTTGGGACTGAAAATTGCCGACGCTGACTTGGCACCTGGTTTCGCGATCAAGCATCTTCTTAAAGACTTGAGGTTGGTACGGGAAAGTCTTCAGTCTTCTGGTCAGATTTTGCCCGGAATGGATATTGCCGATCGCTTTTTACAGATAGTTAAAGAACTCGATGGCGGTATCGGTGGCGAACTGGGAACTCAGGCCATGATTCGTGCTTATCGAGAAGGTGGTTCTTAGTTGGGCTGGTGGGAGATCGCCCACCAGCCCCGATCGTGCTATTGTTGAAATTGGGTTAACAACCAAGAATATACTTGAGTTTGATTCATTCTCCGACTCATGGGAAAGGCTTCATTTAGCAAATAAATTTATAATCCGGGCAATACCCTCGACTCTCGAATTTCCTTGCTACCGCCATCAGCAATCTGTGTCCCTCGGGTAGTGCGAAAAAGGAAACCGCTGGCGTTACCGTTTATGGGTATTCTTATTACTCATCCCTGGCGCGATCGCCACCCTATTCAATTATCAGCCCATGATAGAGGATTTTACTTTCTTCCAGGTGAGGGCTTTTCTCTTCAAATCGGCAATTACTTATTTTAGCACTTTCTTCACCATGTTACCGCTGATTGCTATAGCATTGTTTGCAAGGGGCGATCGCTGATAACTTCCGACACCGGTATGGGAGGCGATCGCACCCTCCCGAGAGGAGATCGGGGGGTGAGGATCTTATAAATAGATAATCATTGGTAGGGCAAAGTCAACGAGATAAGAAATTTTGAAGGGGGGGTTGACATTGTGGGGAAGCTGTGGATATGATGGGTTGGCTCCTAACACCCCACCAGATTTTCTGCCAGTTCAATTTGTGATTCAGTTGAGCGGCTTAGATCCGACAACTACTGAGACAGACATTTCACAGCCGCATTATCGAGTTCGGCTAGTAAGTTCGTAGGTTGGGTTGACGTAAGGAAACCCAACCAAGTTGTGCTATAGTTAAGGTATGGATGGGCGATGGAGGTAGAGTTGATGGGTTTAGTTTATGCAGAAATTGAGCTGATTCGTGGTGCCGATATAGTTTTGTTCCAAGAGGGCCAATTGCCAGCAGATCAAATTAGGCGACTCAAGGTAAATGCTCTAGTAGATAGTGGTGCTTATATGCTGGCAATCAATCAGCAGATTAAAACTCAGCTCGATCTGCGCAAGGTGGGCGAGCAAGTGGCAGAATTAGCGGATGGTACACAGACGAGACTTGAAATTGTCGGTCCTGTAGATGTTCAGTTTGAAAATCGATCGACTACTGTCAGGGCTATGGTATTACCTGGTGATTCTGAAGTATTGTTAGGTTCAATTCCCATGGAAGATATGGATGTGCTTATCGATCCCAAGCAACAAAAGTTGATTGTTAACCCCGAAAGTCCTTATATAGCCAAAAAGTCATTAAAATGAAACCAAATTTACGGGACCATTTTCAGAACAGTCTTGTCCCTATTGTTGCTCTCTTCCTCTGGCAATTTTTTATAAGCTAGCGGAACTGAGGTGCCACGCCAGTAGGGTGCGTTAGCTAAAGGCGTAACGTACAGTACAGTTGACTACTAAATATTCTCAGGATCTAATCCCATTTCCATTACAGCTTGTTCGCTATTTAATTAGTACAATAACAGCATTTAGTAAACCAGTTCTTAAACGTATTTGTTCCCATC
>JACOMV010000040.1 GCA_014324065.1 Hormoscilla sp. SP12CHS1
AGGGCTAATGTAACCCTGGTAGCGGTCCTCTTCTTGACATGTGTCAAGTAACTTTACGCTAAACGAATCGCACATTCCCCGATCGCCCCCAATTGGAAATTGCCAACTGGGAAAAGCGGAAACCCAAATCAGCGGTGGTCTATTATGACAGTTATGATCGCCAGGATACTCAGGCGATCGCAACACCTTAATGACCGAACCAGTTAAGGAATTCAAAATGCAATTATTGGCTACCAACTTAAGCCGGGACAGCCCAGGGTGCAAGGGGGTTCGGCCTCCCCGCCCGAACCCGTGCATGGCCCGGCTACACGTTCCATACCCGCCTGCGCGGGCTAGATTACATGCATACCAGATGCACCCGTAAGGACTTTAGTCCTTGCGCGAGGGAAGCACTCTTCGTACTTACTACAAACAATGATATTAACAGAGCTGGAAATTCAACAAGCCATAGAACAAGCTAAAGTGGCCTTTCCTCATTTTACTGATTGGGAATACAATAACGAAGCTAATCCCAAATATTTGGGATTCTCTTTATGGGGGGAGTTTGTGTTTAACCCTTCTGAGTTAATGCCCAAGCGCTTTTATATCACACTTGACACCGAACGGGAAGAGTGGTACTCCTGCTTAACCATAGGACAACCCTCTTACCTCTGGTCAAGTACTGATGTAGGTGATGCGCACCTGCTAAGCGCGGGGCCTTGTGATTCCTTGGAAGATGCGATCGCCTATTAGCACGGACTCGCGGTTATGCAAAAAATCGAATTGAGCGATCTCCAAAATCAAGAGCACGGACTGTACTCTCTCTTTTACACGGAACAAATGCTACGGAAGAAGCAAGTTATAGTTGGCAGAGAGGAAAGCGACAGTACGGCAGGGACACAGAGAGATGAAATAATCTACGGCAGAAATGGAAACGACATACTCCTCGGCGGAAATGGAAACGACATACTCCTTGGCGGAGAGGGAAGCGACACTCTCTGGGGCGGAAATGGGAAGGACACTCTTGCGGGAAACGGTGGCGCTGATATATTTGTTATCGGACAGGGGGATGGGAATACTACGATAGTTGACTTTACCCTGGGCACGGACTCTATTATGCTACCAGATAATGTGCAATTGGTAGAGGCAGAACTGCAATTGCACCAGGGGCCAGAGGGTACTATCGTGGAAATTGGAGGATTTTCTGCTACTCTACTTGACATTCCTCTTACGAATCAACTGGAATACGAACTGAATGCTTCTTTTGGGGTTGGGGTTGTGTGGGGATCGGAGGGGCATGATACTCTCACCGGCGGCCCCGGGGCCCCGGGGGGGCGTACTCTCGGGGTTTATCTTCTCAAGGGCCTAGGTGGGAACGACTCACTTCGGGGCGGGGGGGCTGAGGATACCCTCCACGGCGGAGAGGGAAACGATACCCTGTATACCGGTAATGATGAAGAGTCAGATCAAGTGCTCATAGGGGGGGAGGGGGTAAATTTATTTATCTTAGGACATACAACGCGCGATACGATAATCACTGACTTCAAATGGGGTAAGGACGAGATAAAGGTGCAGGGAGGACTGGGAGTCCTTGAGAGAGGTGTTTCGTGGTGGATCGCAAGTACTGAAGCTAGTTCAGCAAAGGGATTTGATAAAGCGGTGGGGATGGCGGGTAGCCGTAAATGGTGGGGAGATTATGATGATTATGAGATAGCTTATGTGAACATAATTTGACGCTCCGCTCGCTTCGCCGCCGCTTAGTAGAAAGAGAAGGAAGCGAGACGTTCTTGACGTTCTTGACCAATTATTCACCAAGCCGGACAAAGAGTCAAGTTTTTTTCTTTTTTCCGTAATTCGATACCGTGCAGCCCGCCCATTTCCCTCCCAGGGCCCCGATACTAGCTGTAGGATCGAGGATTTCTGCTGCAAAAACTGGCCGGTTGTTGGAAACTCCAGGGCGATCCTCCCTATAGCCGACTCTTGCCCGGGTCGGCTTTTTCTTGACCTGTAAAACCCAGACCCTGTAAAGCTTTTAGGCATTTTTCGCGAGAACTGGTACAATGTAAAACCCAGTCGTTTCATTAGCCCAGAGCAACCGAGAAAGCAGACCACAACCAGCATCAGTCCGAATTCCCAGCAAACTCTCAGGAAAGTCGGCTGAAACCTTGTTATTGTCTACATGTAGGGGCCCACCTCCCAGGTACAAATCCCCCGCCAGACTAACAGCCCAGCCAATAACTAACCCTCTCCAGAATAACTCTAAGCGCTCATCTCTAACATCCGCCGAATCGGTCGCAAAGCAGCTACCCGAATGTCCTCTACCATAGTAATCTCGGGAGTGCGATGCTTCATCGCCAAATACAACTTCTCCAAAGTATTCAACCGCATGTGAGGACATTCATTGCAAGCACAATTGCTCCTTGGCGGTGCGGGAATAAACTGCTTACCAGGAGTCTGTTTTTCCATCTGGTGAATGATTCCCGGCTCCGTTGCCACAATAAATGCTTCGCTAGCACTCAATGAAGCATACTTCAACAGTGCCGTTGTCGAGCCGATATAGCTAGCGTGGCGCAGGACTGGGGGTTCGCACTCTGGATGGGCAATGATCTCCGCTTCTGGATGTTCAATTTGCAACTGAACTATCTTCTTTTCCGAGAATGTTTCATGCACCATACAGCTTCCTTCCCATAATACCATCTCTCGTCCCGTTTGCTCCATCACATATCGCCCCAAGTTGCGATCGGGCGCAAAAATTATCGGTCTATCTTCGGGAATTTGACTGACTATCTTCACGGCATTAGAACTGGTGCAGATAACGTCGCTCATCGCCTTAATCGCCGCAGAGCAGTTGATGTAAGAAACCACAACATGCTGGGGATGAGCAGCTTTGAAAGCAGCAAAAGCATCTGGCGGACAACTATCCGCCAGAGAACAACCCGCATTTAAGTCTGGCAATAGCACCAGCAGGTCTGGGTTGAGGATTTTTGCCGTTTCCGCCATAAAATGGACCCCCGCAAACACGATCGTATCGGCGTCGGTGCTGGCAGCTTGCCGGGACAGTCCCAGGGAGTCTCCGATGTAGTCAGCAATATCCTGAATGTCCGGTTCTTGGTAGTAATGGGCCAGAATCACAGCATTTAACTCCTGTTTCAGGGCGGCGATCGCCTCAAACAGGTCTAGAGGAAAGGCTGGTGTCTGAATAGCGTCTGGTTGAACGAGTGCCGTTGTAAACACAGTTAGCAGTTACCTGGAATATAAAGGAATATTAATTAATAATAGTATATTTCACCAAAAGCTGTAGGGTGAAGAACACCCACCCTACAGCTAGGAAATATTTACAGGTTCGTAGTAAGGACTTTAGTCCTTACCCTGCGTGGCCCGAAAGCACTAAAGTGCTTACCACGAACGGTTTATCACGAACGGTTTATTACGAACAGTTTACTACGAACGGTTTACCTACGAACAGCGAGTTAAACCAGCACAGCAGCGGGTTGGGGTTCGGGCCAGCGTTCTACCGCTTTGCCAATCACTGCCAATTCTTGCATCAGCCGATCGAATCCTTCTGGTGTCAAGGACTGGGGTCCGTCAGACAAAGCTTTCGCTGGGTTGGGGTGGACTTCAATCATCAGAGAGTCCGTACCAGCCGCGATCGCCGCCTTAGCCATTGCCGGTACATACTCAGAACGACCCGTCCCGTGACTGGGGTCGATCGCGATCGGCAGGTGGGTAAGTCGGCGCAGCACTGGTATCGCTGACAAGTCCAGCGTATTCCGAGCATACTGCCGATCGAACGTCCTAATTCCCCGCTCGCAGAGAATCACATTCGGGTTACCGGCTGCCAAGATATACTCAGCTGCCATCAACCATTCCTCGATCGTCGCCGACATGCCCCGCTTCAGCAGCACTGGTTTATCCTGGGCTCCCACCTTCTTCAGCAGGGAGAAATTATGCATATTTCTCGCCCCCACTTGCAGCACGTCTGCCACTTCTCCCACAACAGGGATATCAGCGGTATCCATCACTTCTGTGATTATGCCCAGACCGCTAGCTTCCCGCGCCTTTGCCAGCAGTCCCAAAGCACTCTCCCCGTGACCTTGGAAAGAATAGGGCGAAGTCCGAGGCTTGTAGGCACCACCGCGCAGGAACTTAGCACCAGCAGCCTTGACGCGCTTAGCCGTCTCGACAATCATCTCCTCATTTTCCACAGAACAGGGTCCTGCTACCACCACCAGGGGCTCATGTTCCCCAAAGGTAACTGGACCATCAGGGGTCTGCACCACCACCTCAGAAGGATGGCCGTGGCGAAACTCCCGACTCGCCCGCTTAAAGGGCTGCTCCACCCGTAACACTAACTCGATCCAGGGGCTAATTTCTTGGATCTGCTCGATATTCAGTTGAGCTGTCTCGCCCACTAGACCGATGACCACCTTATGCTTGCCGACAATTTTCTCTGGAGACAGTCCCCAGGTACTCAGTTCTTCACTCACGCGGCTAATTTCCACATCTGGGGTGCCGCTCTTCATTACTACAATCATGTCCAGTTCCTGCTGTTGTTTCTAGTTCTAAGAGACCACCCAGACACTCAAAGCGCCTATGGGTTTAATCATAATTTCCGATTTCCCACTTGGCCTTCACCAGAGGGTGTATCTTTATTTTGAATTAAGAAACCTGGTTTTTTGGAAAAGCCAGGTTTCTGGGTTACCGGTGAATATGCCCGCATCGCGCAGGACACGTAGCCCGGTGCGCCAGATCCCCGGGTAACGCCCCCTCCGCTACGAGCATAGCAAAAGTGAGATGCACCCTTCACCAGAGACCACCCCACTGGTGGGATTATTCTTTTTCTTTGACAGACCGCCATGCAGCGGTCATGCGGGAGAAATTGGTAGTGAATTCTGCCCAACCTAGCAGACTTCCCGGGACTTTTTCCTCCCAAGAGGCTGAGAGGACGCCGTAGCTCAATCCCAAGATGCCCAACCCAAAACAACCTATACTGGTCAGAAGCACCGCCACATTGGGCAGCTTGAACTCAGTGTAGACATATATGCCATAACTGACTCCAAAAGTCAACATGCCCAATGCGGTCGGTATGCCGCACAATAGAGCCATCCGCCGCACCATCCGCTTGCTGACAGCTTCTGGGATGGCCCTGTTTTCCTTAGATATCGGCGTTTTTTTCGGCTCCTTTTTTACTGTCGATCTTGCTGCTGGGCCTGCTGCTGGGCGAGTTTTTTGGCGCTTACTCGTGGGTTCAAATGGCAGCCGATGGCGCTGCGCTGGGCGCGCAGCGCCATCTCGCTCTTTTTCTGATTTTTCCGGAACGGTGGACATGGGTTTTAGCCGCGAATTTTCAACCGACCGATCAAAGCCTGATAGCGGTTTGCATCCTGCTTTTTAATGTAGCTCAACAGGCGCTTGCGGTTACTAATCATCCGCAACAGTCCCCGGCGGGAAGAGTGGTCTTTTTTGTTGGCTTGCAGATGTTTACTCAGCCTGTTGATCTTTTCCGTCAATATGGCTACTTGCATATCTGCCGAACCCGTGTCCGTTTCATGCAGCTGGTAGTCAGCCATTATTTGGTGTTTCTGTTCTTGCGGTAGACTCATGGATTCTCTTTTGGGCTACTTATCATATTCAGCAACTTCTTATCTTATCACATGCTTTTGCCTGTTGCTGTCAAGCCCATATGGTACTATGTCAACCAGGCGATCGCCTCTTTAATCCAAGTTTCAGCATCCTGACTTTTCTGCAACCGGGGGTCTTGGCTGAGGGCTTGCAAGGCAAGCCCCACTTCTTCTATAGTATACCCTAAAGCAAGAAGGGTGATTTCCACATCTTCTTGCAGTTCCGGAGCCAGTGCGGCGCTACCGGGAATGGGTATATCCGCCAGAGTCCGCCACTCTGCCAGCTTATTCCTGAGTTCGAGGGAAATGCGTTCGGCGATTTTGCTACCGACCCCTGGGGTTTTGGCCAGCTGCTTGACATTGCCAGTGACAATGGCCTGCAATAAATCTGCCAGTCCCAGGGTGTCTAATAGGGCGATCGCCAGTTGGGCCCCGATCCCACTCACGCTCACTAACTGGCGAAAGAGGTCTCGTTCTGCCCCTGAAGCAAAACCATACAGCACTGGTTGTTCCGATCGCACTTGCAGATGAGTAAAGATTTGCACCCGTTCGTCCAATTTTTCGGACCGTCCGCGGGCCGTTCGCTCTGACAATGTTGCTGCTAGGCGCTTGCCGATCTGGACTTCATAACCTATCTGGTTAACTTCCAGAATTAGGATAACACGATTTGCGGTTGTTTTCTGGACTTGGGCTACCGTACCACATAAGTAACTAATCATTACTTCAATAAGCCAAAGTACCTCAAACCTTCCAGAATGCCCCCAGCGCAAGCAGCTTTTGCCTGATAGTGGTAGTCTGCGCCTTGTTGTTCGTACCATTGGCGCAGTTCTGGCGGGGCATTTCCGACTATTATGCCCCGCGCTTCTGGTACATTAAATAGGCCAATATCATTTCCTGAATCCCCGCAGACTACTGTGGCAGTGGCAGGCACTTCCCAGTCGGGGCCGGGTAGGCGAACGACTGGGTGGGCGTCTCTGGATACGAGAGTCTCGTCATCCCTATTAAAGTATAGTCTAAGTCCGTAACAAACAAAAATTTCTGTACGGTATTTTTTGAAAGATTTTTCACTTGGAGGGGGCTAAGCGTTTGCGTAGTGATTCTGCCCGTTTTTTAGCTGTGGCATTATTGGGCTCGATCTTCAAAGCTTCTTCATACACTTCTATAGCCTGAGCGATTAACTTCTTTTTCTCATAAGTATACCCCAGGTTATTTAACGCCGTCACATAGTCTGGCACTGCCTTAATAGCTTCTTTATAGTGGCGAATTGCCAGATCGTACTGTTCTTGAGCTGTGTAGGCAAATCCGAGGGCATTATATACGAGAGCGCTCTCTTGGGAGGGCAATTTTTCAATTTTCAGGGATTGTTGAAACAGCTTGATCGACTGTGCGTACATTTTCTTCTCTGAATAGATGCACCCTAGTTGATAATATTCTTCTGAACTGCCTTTCTCGCTTTTCAGCTTCATTTGCAGCTCGTCTAGAGAACTTTCCGTTTTGCGAGTTTTGAATATCTGCCGCAACACAAACCAAGCGGCTACACCCAGTAAACTGAGAAATAGGGAGAGATAGATAATTGGTAATGAACTATCCATGGGCGGCAATAATTCAATAAGATTTTCTATTCAACTCGGGTACGGGCAAACCCCAATGTTTGGCCCTCTCGTCAAGCCAACCTGACTCTTGACAACGGGAGATCGCCTGATTTACCTGTCGCCGTAAGTCATCATACTGCAATCCTTTGGGCATGACTACAGATAAGGCTTCTGCGGAAATCAGATAGGGTAGCAGCCGGTACTGCCGATACTCCTGCACCCATCCTGCTAACACGCTGGCATCGGCGGCAAAGACATCTGCTGCACCAGATTCTAACAGTGCCAGGGCTTCTTGATAAGAGTCTACTCCTACTAGCCGGGCCTTGGGCAGAAAATACCGCACAGAGGCGATCGTGCTTGCACCATTTAACAGTGCTATCCGCTGTCCGGCCAGGTCTTCTAGCTGTCCCACGATTTCTAACTTGGTGACAAAGGCTGTACCATCTATATAGTAGGGCCTGCTGAGGCTGACTATCCGCAAACGCGGTTCTGTTGTGGTTACCCGGGCGATCGCCAGGTCTACTGCACGCGACTGTACTACATCTAACCGGTCTTGATTTGCTAGGGGCTGCAACTTGACGGCGTCGGGACTCCCTAGCAGTTCTGCCGCTAGGCGCCGGGCGATGTCAATTTCCAGTCCTTGTAAATTACCCCTGGCATCCCGAAACCCTAGAGGACGCAGGTTGTCCTTTACCCCTACTATTAAATATCCCCGCTGGGCGATCGCTTCTAGTTCTGCGGCCATGACTAGATTCGACCTCTGGATACTGGCCAAAAGAGACAGGATCGGGGCGATCGCCAACAGAAAGCCAGTAATCCGATTTGGGATCTGCGATTTTGGAGCCACAATTTACACTTAAACTCCTGATTTCCAATGCCTCAGATTCTACAACTGTGAGGCAGGGCAAAGCATGAGGATACAATAATCGCGGCTGATTGAGTATCGATTGTCCCTATCTTGCTTCGCCCCCGCCCGTCGAACCACCGCCGTTAACCATTTAGGATGCTTTTGCTTGGGCTGCTACTTCCACCACTTTAGTGAAGCCAGCAGGATCCAGGATCGCCATTTGAGCTAGCATCTTGCGGTTAAGTTGGATATCCGCTTTTTTCAGGTTACCCATCAACTGGCTGTAACTCATGCCATGGTTCCGCGCTGCTGCGTTTACCCGCACGATCCACAGGCGACGGAAATCACGCTTCCGCTTCCGGCGATCGCGATAAGCATTCCGCAAGGCTTTCATCACCCTTTGATTTGCGGTGCGGAACAGTTTTGAGTGAGATCCGCGAAATCCTTTTGCCAGTTTGAGAATTTTTTTGCGGCGCTTGCGTGCTACATTGCCGCGTTTTACCCTTGACATAGCTAGTTGTCCTTAGTTTATGTTGTCAGTTAGTCCTGTCCGTTTGTCTCACCATCTTTCCCGTCAGATCCCCACGGTCCGCGGACGGCCCGAAAAATCGGGTGGGGGATCTCCCGTTATCACCAGTCACCAGTCACCAGTCAATTTACAAATAAGGCACCATCAGGCGCACGTTTTCTTCATTGGTTTCATGCACCAGAGCCTTTTTCGACAGACGGCGCTTCCTCTGGGCACCCTTGTGCTCTAGCAGGTGATTTCTATTGGCCTTGCGGCGGAAAATCTTGCCGCTGCCAGTGGCTTTGAAACGCTTGGCAGCTGCTCTCCGGGTTTTTAGTTTGGGCATGGCTCGGTTATTATTCGACACGATCTCTTATCTTACACCCGATCGCCCTCTATAACAAGTCATCTTACAGCTGACTGCTCCGGTTCTAACTGGCAAGATTGCTGGGCCTTGACTTTCACCGGTTATAGCCAGAGATTCACCCTCAAAAACTGCGATCGTGCTTTCATTATCCGTTTAGCTGTGTTATAAATATCGGCGTTGCACATTTTTGGGATGATAGCAGTATTGGGTTGAAAATTGAAAATGACTAGCCAAATTTTTCTATTTATGAACATATATAACCGTTTCAATTGACCATTCACAATTAACAATTTTCAACCGTTATCATCCCGTCGTTGTGCAACGCCTAAATATCGAGTAATGATACCTTTCAACTGTAATGGGAGTTACAAAAAAAGCCAGGGATTTGGCGATGCGATCGAGCGCAACTTGCCAAGGTCGATCTCCCCATCTGCTGCGGTTGACCTATACCCCAAGAGAGTTGCTTCCCTTGCCCTTTCATCAACCTGTACCACCACATAACCAAGGAGATCGTCTCTAGCTTCCAGGGGCAGCTGACAAACTGTCGTACCTGGCCAAACTGGACGACATTCTAACTTACCTCGACCTTTCACCACCAAATCAGCCACATATCTCCGGGTTCCAGCTATCACTCTTTTGCAAATCAGTTTCCACCTGCAAACACTTCAAGTAGAAATGCACGGCATAGACAGCAAAAGTATTAAGAGCCACCTGTTCGGCTTTCTCTGTGCTAGGCTGTAACTGATCGCTAAACTGCTGTGCTACACGCGCAGGGCCCCCTCCGCTGCGAGAACCTTTTTCGTCAAATTAACCGCAATCATAATATAGACTCTCCCTCAATTTTACTAATACACGGGCTTGAAAACGCCTATGCATAATACTCCCAATATGCCAACAGATCCGACAACTCCGAACACCAGATGCACCGATTTTGCCTTCAAGTCGTGCTGCAAGTGAGCGAGCAGTCACAAAATCCCTATGAGCTGAAGCGCGACGGAACCGTCCGAATGTCCTTCAAGGAAAACGGAAGAGAGCATGTCACTTTTGTATTTTGATATCAGTACAGTTTTCTGTTGGCCGCCAGCAGATATACTGACCGAAGCGAGAATGTAATAGTTCTATACAATTTTTAGAGCTCGTCAAGGCTGAAGCTCTTAATTTTGCGTGATTATCAGCTTTACTTATCACCCAAACTCCAGGAGTTACATTTACAATTTAAAATTCACAATTAGGATTATGGTTAGTATAGCATTATTATACTCCCATCAGGTACAGCAATGAACGTCAAGAAACAGCTCTTATCAATTATAACATACCACTGGTTTACAGAACCCATGTTTAATATTGGGGATAAGTCTCTTTCCCTCCTGGATATCTTAATCAAGATCGGGTGGTTACTCCTTGTCATCGGACTGACTCGCGCTTTCAAGACTTTCCTCAAGAGGAGGCTGCTTGTCAGACTGGGAATTGACGAGTCTAACCGAGAAGTGATATCTATAATGATCGGCTATGGCCTTGGCAGCTTCACCTTTTTACTCGTCCTGCAAACTATTGGCTTGAATCTCGCTTCTTTTGCGGTCATAGCCGGTGGCTTAGGCGTAGGGATTGGCTTCGGACTGCAAGAGGTTACGAAAAACTTTGTCAGTGGTATGATTTTACTGGTGGAAGGTACACTAAAGTCTGGGGATTATATTGAATTTGATGGGTTGATCGGATATATAAAATAAATTTCTCTTCGCTCTACTGTTATTCAGACTTGGGATAGGTTTTACCTAGTTGTTCCTAACAGTAAACTGGTTGAAAACAAGGTGACTAATATGAGTGCCGAACGCTACCATGGTCCGATTAAAATTTCAGTGGGAGTCGCCTATGGTAGCGATACCGTATTAGTCACGGAAACTCGGTTAGATAGTGCCTATAGGGAACCGGCAGTATTAGACAATCCTCGTCCCCGAGTAATTTTTATCGGCTTCGGCAATAGTTCTTTAGATTTTCAACTCTGGGTGTACGTCAAAAAAATCTATGGCATACTTGCCATTAAAAGTTCCTTGCACTTTATCATTGACTATAATTTCCGCCAACATAATATCACTATAGCATTCCCGCAAAGGGATTTGTGGCTGCGGAATCCCGAAGATTTGACCGGGCGATCGCAATTATACCCGAAACTAGAGTCGGATGTCCCCAATATTGACAAATTACCACAAAAACAGTTACCCGCACAACAGACATTATCTCTGAGTTCATTACTGCGGAGACTGTGTTACTTTGAAAACTTTAAAGATTTATACTTGCGGGAATTGATTGAACTGGGGTATCGACGCCGTCTGCAAGCATCAGAGATGCTCTTTCGGGAAGAGGATCCAGAAGATGCGTTTTATATTGTTCTTTCGGGGTCGGTAGAAATATTCTTAGAAAATCTGAATAAGCATCTGGCAACCCTGAGTTCGGGACAATTTTTTGGAGAATTGTCTTTAATGTTGGGAATTACCCGCACGGCATCGGCTCGGGCCTTGGAAGAAACAATTATGTTCGCCCTGGACCACAATGGATTGGAAAAACTATTACACGAACATCCAGAATTGTCAGAGTCGATCGCCATTGAGATCGCGAAGCATCAAGAGGAATTATCCCAGCGGCAACAGGAACTGCAAGCAATGGGGTTATTATCGGAAACGGAATCCCAAAAGAATCCAGTAGATTGGGTGCGATCGCGGCTGAAAGAAATCTTTAGCCTTTAATTGCTATAGTAAGGTGGGCAGTGCCCACCCTACGAGAACCAATATTACAGATTTAGTTTTGATGCAGATCCTGACACAGCTACGCAGTTGGTTGCGTTTATCCCGCAAGCCCCAAAACCGTTGGCTTTGGTGTTTAGCTGCCGCCGTTATTTATGGGGCGGTCCTGATTATTCCTTTCCCGGGACTAGAGATGGAAGCGAAACGAGCTTTGGCCGTATTTGCGGTGACGGCTTTCCTCTGGGGAACTAACACCCTACCCGTAGCGGTGACAGGACTGATGGTGCTATTTCTGATTCCTGTCAGCGGCGTTCTGTCCTCGGAAGCTACCTATGCCTATTTTGGCAACCGGGCGGTGTTTTTTGTCTTGGGGGCCTTTATCCTGGCCAGTCCAGTCATGCGATCGGGACTGAGTACCCGCCTGGCAGTAGCTGTGGTGTCCCGGTTTGGTTATGCACAGAATGTGCTGATCGCTTCTATCTTACTGCTGTCGGCGTTGATGTCTTTTGTCATCAGTTCCTATGCAGTCACAGCGATGCTGTTTCCTGTAGTTTTGGAAGTGGTACAAGCAGCAGGGGCAAAGCCAGGCGGACGCTTTGGACTGGCGGCATTCTTAGCTTTGGGTTGGGGGTCGGGCATAGGTGGCATCGCTACCCTGCTGGGGGGCGCTAGAGCTCCCTTAGCCTTGGGGGTTCTCCGCAGTACCACAGGTGAATCTATCAGTTTCGTGCAGTGGTTTATCTGGTCTATCCCTTTAGTGTTAGCCTTGTTACTGGTTGCCTATGGTTTACTGCTGCAAATTGGACAAGGTACGGTTGTTTCTCTATCTACGGCTCACAAGTTCCTTTTGAGGAGAGCAAAAGACCTGGGGCCAATTTCCAAACGAGAACTGGGCACGGCGGCGGTGACGCTGCTGACGATCGGCCTGTGGATATTTCAAGGAGAAGCTTGGGGTTTAGATACGATCGCCTTTTTTGGGGTGCTATTGAGCTTCGTCTTCGGCTTGGTAGATTGGCAAGAGGTAGAAGAAGATGTTAACTGGGGCATTTTCCTCATGTATGGTAGCGCGATCGCCCTTTCGGCCATGTTGGGCGATACGGGGGCAGCAGCAGCATTGACGCAAAATTTGTTGGGCTGGATTGATTCTGGTACTGTTACCTTTGTGGCGATCGCGGCTACGATCCTGGTTTTGACCGAAGGCATGAGTAATGCCGCAGCAGTGGCAGTGCTGATGCCGATCGGGCTAGCGCTAGCAGCCAAGTATGGCCTCGACCCCAGGGTGATGACTTTGGGGGTTACCCTGCCCTCGGGGATAGCATTTCTGTTACCCGTGAGTACCCCAGTGATGGCGATCGTGATTGGTAGTGGCTACGTATCTCCCTTTCAAGCCTTTCAGCGTGGCTTGTGGCTGAAAGCGATCGGATTTTTCATATTTTTAGCAATGGCTAAGTTCTATTGGCCAATAGTAGGATTAGGGGTGTAACATGAACGTTTGGCTGGTGATCGCCAATCCCTATGCTTATGACAAGGCGATGTGGCGAGCGATATCAGAGGCGCAGCAGCGGCAAACTCAGCTAGTTGTAGTGTACTTTATTAGCACCCAGGCAATGGGTACTATAATACATGACCTAGCAGATGTGGGCTTTATCGGTCATAGTTCCCTGCGGAATTTACAAAATTCCATGTTAGCAGGTTACCGGGGGCTGGCCGATGACGTACTCAAGCGGGTGCAACGGAAAGCAGAGGGCATCGATCTCAGGATTGAAGGGGTGGTAGAAGAACCGTCATTGTTCGATTATATCATGCGGATCGCGAATCTTGACCCGGTAAAGATCGTGATTGCAGGACAAAACTTAAACTCCCTGACCCCAAGGCTTGACAATTTGCCAGAAATAGTAGAGTATATTGAGGAAGAATAAGGAACAATAGTATGCAGCAACGTGGCGTCACCCTATGGTTTACGGGTCTGAGTGGTGCCGGGAAAACCACAATCAGTCGGGCAGTAGCAGAAGCACTGCGATCGAAGAGATATCCTTTGGAAATATTGGATGGTGATATTATACGTCAGAACCTGACCAAAGGGTTGGGGTTTAGTAAGGAAGACCGGGATGAGAACATCCGTCGGATTGGTTTTGTCTCCCACCTGTTGACTCGCAACGGGGTGATAGTCTTGGTGTCAGCGATTTCACCTTATCGGCAGATCCGCCAAGAAGTACGGGAAAAGGTTAAGGATTTTGTGGAAGTCTATGTTAATGCGCCCTTGGCGGTGTGTGAAGAACGGGATGTGAAGGGACTTTACAAGCGGGCCAGGGCCGGAGAAATTAAAGCGTTTACGGGAATCTCCGACCCTTATGAACCGCCTGTTAATCCGGAGATTGAATGCCGGACTGACAAAGAAGAGTTGTCCGAAAGTGTTGCGAAAGTGTTGCATAAGCTGCAAGAGTTGGATTATATTCCTTCAGTATAGGTATCGTAGGTATCGTAGGTTGGGTTTCGTGCGGAGACCCAATCTATAGCTGCTGTTGGTGTCATCCCTGGTTGGGTAACAAAGACCAAACATACGAAAAGCTATAATTATCAAGAGATATTTTCCGAAAAAGGAATGAAAAATGTCTACAGGCAGACTAACATTAGATATACCTGTATCGGTATTTAGCCAATTGTCAACCCAGGCAAAGAGGAGGGACCGCCGAATGCCCCCTACCTCCTTACAGGGGTATGTTTTTAAGGCACCTACGAAAGAATGAGAGTTTCTGGCGAGACAAAATGCCGCCTCCAAAGGGCTTTCTCGCTTTTAATCCTTGGCTGAAAAGGTCGCTTCGATGTACGATGCGTAGCGATCGGCCCGCAGACGGTCCGAAAAATCAGACGATGTCTCCACCGGTAGTGCGACTACGATGTCCTCCGGGGTTTTTGCGCTAGCGCAGCGTTGCTCCTGATTTTGTTTAGTTACGATAACGCCGTTGTTCTCCCTTCGGCGCCAGAGAACACGAGGCTCTGCCTCTGGTCATCGTTGCTAGCTAGAAACTAGCAACGATGGAAGTCCTTGCGCAGGGATTTAGTGGCCATTAATCCCGATAATCCTAACATTCAGTTTAGCGTTCGCCAAAGCGTGGAACGAAGGCAGAGAACGTCTTCGGGAGGCAGAGCCTCCTGATAGAACACGAGGCTCTGCCTCTGGTCATCGTTGCTAGCTAGAAACTAGCAACGAGGGAGCGCCTTCATATCTCGTTCCCATTAGCAATTCACAATTAGCAATTCATAATTAGGGCAGGCTTGGGCCATAAAATTCCGGCTTCAAATCTCTTTCCATCAAGGCTTCCACGGCCTGTTGCGGCGTGATTTGATTATTCAGCAACAGATACACTTGCCAGGAGATGGGCACGGGGATTTGCTCCCGACGGGCAATATCAATCAGCACATTAGTAGTATTAACACCTTCGGCAGTACTCTGCAATTCTGCTAGGATTGCTTCTAGAGTTTTCCCCTGAGCCAAACCGTAACCAACCCGATAATTGCGACTGAGGGGGCTGTTGCAAGTTGTCAGCAGATCCCCTAAGCCAGATAATCCGAAAAAGGTTTCTCTTTGACCGCCTAAATGGGTACCGATGCGAAGGATTTCTGTCAAGGCGCGAGTCAGGAGGGCCGACTTGGCATTGGTGCCCAGCTGCATGCCGTCGCAGACTCCAGCAGCGATCGCGATCGGATTTTTGAGAGTCCCGCCCAACTCGGTCCCCAGGGGGTCTGTACTGGTATAAACGCGAAACTTTTTGGAAGCAAAAACCTGTTGTGCGGTCACAGCTGCATGGAGATCTGTACTAGCAACAACAGTAGCAGCAGGCAGTTGCTGTGCGATCTCCTTAGAGAGATTTGGTCCAGAAAGCACTACAATAGGACGATCGGGAAAGTTATCTTGCCAAATTTGGGCAGGAGTGCGCCTGCTGTGGGGGTCTAACCCCTTAGTAGCCGTGACAATTATCGCTCTTAGAGGGAGTCTGATCGCCTGTATTTTGGTAGAAGTAGCAACAACTGCTGTCATCGGGATAGCAGAGACAACAAGAGAGACATCAGCTAAGACATCATGCAAACTGTAGGGGCTGCGGCGGGACCAGAGACGGACATGATGACCATTATCGCTAGCCAACTTAGCCAGGGCCGATCCCCAAGCCCCGGCACCGAGAATTGCCAGAATTAATTTCTTCATCCGTTTGTAATGCCAGTTTGTAGTAAGGACTTTAGTCCTGACCTTATAATTCCCGATCCTGATATGAATACACCATCCCACTTCCTGGTCAATGCGGCTCTAGAGAAGAGCTTACCTACCACGATCGCCAAAAGCGCCTTTTTGTTCGGTTCCGTCGCCCCAGACTTACCCCTATACCTTCTAAGTATTGAGGCACTGATCTACTACCTATTTTCAGGTATCTGCGCCGCCTAGTATCAGCGATCGGCGAGCAGTGAGCAGTGCTGGAAATTAGTTCGAGATGTTCCGCCGATGTGCTCTGCGTAGTGCCTGGGGCCTGCTGGTCATTAACAGCTACAGTAGCCAGCAAAACGGGCTAATATGTGATTTTATCAGGTGCTGTCCTATACATTGAAAGCTTAACAGACAGTTTGGTGCATCTCTATTTAAGTAACCCAGAAACCAGGTAAATCTTAACTTACCTGGTTTCTTAATTTATAAGTTACTATTTCGCAGACTTCAAGTAATTGAGCATTGTATCTGCATCAGAAACTTCAAAGGGGTCATCGGGGGCATTGTCAGCAAAACCGGGTTCAACAAACATCTTTTCAATGGTGCCGTCATTAACTACCATTGAGTAGCGCCAAGAACGCATCCCAAACCCGAGATTATCTTTTTCCACCAACATCCCCATTTTCCGAGTGAACTCACCGGAACCATCGGGCAGGAGGAAAATATTCTCCACCTTCTGATGTTTTCCCCACTGGAACATCACAAAGGCATCGTTAACGGACAGACAAATCACTTCATCTATTCCGAGGGCCTTAATTTCATCATATAGTTCTTCGTAGCGGGGCAGATGGGTAGAAGAACAGGTGGGCGTAAAGGCACCGGGCAGCGCAAACAATACTACCCGTTTCCCACCAAATACCTCTTGGGTGGTGCGGTCTTGCCAGCGAAAAGGATTGGGTCCGGCGATTGATTCATCTCTGACCCTTGTCTTAAATACCACGTCCGGTACTTTATCGGAATGCATTGTTTTACCTTGCTCTAGTTGGATATTCATCAACATGCCCATTATACACATGAAGCGGAAATTAATGCAAGTAATTTCTGAGACAGCATGATTTGGGAGTAAAAGCTTTCGCCTCCGGGCCTAAAGCAGCTTCGCCAGTACCGTCGCTAGCTTACTACCCAGCTATTTCACCGTCGCCTGCTGCTTGACTCCAGCGTCTTCCACATGCTCTTGTCCTGATGGCGCTGCGCGCCCAGCGCAGCGCCATCAGCATGCTCCAGACACCGTCTTGCCAATTACCGCTTTCGTCACAAGCCTGACATGCATTAAGTATTTGGACAAAATTAATCAAACCAATTAGTCAAATTTTTCTTGCATTAACTTTCTGGTAGATCACAATTCCCTATCTCACCTTATAGCATCAAACAATGTCATGTGGTGACACAGTTAGGGTGCATGTAGTGACATAGTTAGGGTGTTGTATAGCTCAAAGTCTATACACTATATTAGGGCCACATTAATTTTTAATACTAAAACTCGTAATAGAAATTTAGATACAATGCAATAACCTACAGAAAATATCTAGAAAATTTATGAGTGCTGTCTCGACAGACCTTTCCTATAGTTCCACTGCACTAGCTACACCCTGTACATATAGCTAGGGAATTACAGAAGATGAATCAATGCCATGGCAGCTAGCTACCCCAGTGCCAGGTTGTAGCCTTGACCCATGCAGCATTGATAAAGTGAGGAATATAGTTACTATATTCCACATGATTATGCCTATAATGGTTACTATTGTTAACTTGATGCCATACTCACCAAAATATATTTTAAACATTAAGAACTGACACTCGTGTGACGGAGTTTGTTCATTCGTGTGATTTTCC
>JACOMV010000041.1 GCA_014324065.1 Hormoscilla sp. SP12CHS1
ACCAAATTCAGCTATGGGACGTTACTCTCTGGACCTTAGACAAAAAGTAGTCACTGCTTATCAATTGGGCAATGCGGCTTCTTCTGGACTATCCTTTCAGGTTTGATGAGTGGGACTCGACCATTTTGGTTGGGCTAAAAAAAATGGCTCGATACCCATTTTAAGGGAACAACTGGATGCGCTGCGACTAGGCAAGTTTCGTCTGAGTCAGTTAATTTATCAAGAAGCGTTAAATCAAGTCGGTGAATAGGAATTTGCTGTTGCTAAAGGAAGTTAGTGCGATAACAAAGAAGCAATTGACAGCAGGCACTTGCTATGGGTTAAGCTAAGAATTGACTGGACTGTCCGATGCCGAAGCTTAGTTATATATGGCGATCGCGTTTGTTTATTTGAGAGGAATAAATCTTACTTGTCCTTCCCATTCACCTTCAAGGCTACACTCAGCTATCAGTAATATTTTCTCAATGGCTAGACCAATTGGAACGCGACGGCTGACTTCAAAAACTCCAGGCATTGATAAGCCTACTTGGATTCTTTCGTAGGCAAAGCGGACCATCGTTGCTACATCATTCGTTAACACAACTCGCCTTTGCTGAGCCGCCCATTCGAAAACAGTTGGATCGTCGGATCCGGATAAATCCACGTCTTGAACGCGAAGTATATCTACATTGGGGTTTTGACGCAGAACACCACGGATAATATGGTTGTTAAAGTTCTCGTCAGCCAGGAATTTTATCATATTATATTACTCGTGCTGGTTGCGTCTTGCCAACAAGCGATCGCGTATGCCCACTGGACTAAAACGGCGTTCAGCTTCCTGACGAATCTCTGCGGCAATCTTCTCGCGTTCGGTAATATAAGCGTCAACTTCCTCTTTGTGTCTCAGATAGTAGCCGATCGCAAAATAGACATCGGCCAGCTGAAGTGATGGATAGCGATCGACGATTTCGGACGCAGGAACTCCTTCCAGAAAAGCCGCGATAACTGTATCTAGGGTGACGCGAGTTTTGCCCACTCGTATTATCCCATCAGGGTGCATCTCTAGTGGAGCCGGTTCAGTTACAATCGCTAGTGTCATAAGCAATGGTAAGTTCAACGAGACGATCTTAGCTTGTCAGTAGCGTAGGCTGATCGTTTGCCTGCCGTGGGGTGCAGATGTTCCCGATCGCCTTCTCGACTGACGATAGAATACCATTTTACTCGTTTATATCGTTGAGTCGTTGCGTTACCAATCTGAGAATATCCACGATCTCCCCTTGGCGGCGATCTAGATTTTCCAATACCCGATAAATGCGAGACTGGTTTTGAGTAGAATCTGCCATTAAGCTATAGAGTTGAGCCCGATCGCGCTGGTACTCCTCCTGAGATTCTGCCACACCCGATCGCAACTCTCGAATTGATTCTGTTAAGGCTTCAATGGCCCGCGCGTTCGATGCGGCGATTGCTTTTATCTCTTCGTCTGTCATACTGCAGTGCTCCTATCGATCGTGGTAACTAGATTATACACTCGGTTTCCGATATCCCTGACCAATGTCCGCTCTTGCGAGCGCCCGTGGCCCCTCCAGATCGTGGCCAGAAACCGGGTTGAAATAGCGGGTGGTGGGCGGGGCCAGACAGAACAACCGGCATCATTACACTGACAACCGGATGTAACAGCAGGCGCAGTCCCGGGAAATAATACCCCGAAAGTCCCACCACCAGGGGATTTCAGGAAAATTTGAAAAAAAATTGCCAAAACCCTTGACAACTGCCCAGAAAATATATAAGATCGATAATTGTCGCCAATAAACGGGAGACAGGACTCGACAGTCCTACCGGCACCCGATAGCAAGGATACTGAGCATTGACAAGGATGCTTAAGTCCCGGCGCACCCAGCCACAAGCCTATAAGAGGTTGAGGCAGCGATATCTCGTGCCGAGTCCTTCAGGACAAGAGCACAACAAGAGATATCGAAGAATGTTTGGAGACGCTACCCCATAATTGGAATCGACTTGCAAGCTTGCCCTGGCGGTAAGCAGCAATAGCAACCCTAGTGGTTGGGAGATATCTTAAATTTACCACCAAGGAAGCCATAGGTAAACCCTAGGATCTGGTCTTGGTGGATTGAACTGTGTAAAAAAAGGAGACTAAGGTAGTTGTGTCAGTAGGAATTCTGGGCACTAAACTTGGCATGACGCAATTGTTTGACATGGAAGAAGGGATAGCTATCCCAGTAACCGTGATCCAAGCAGGGCCATGCAAAGTGACGCAAATTAAAACTAAAGAAACTGATGGCTACGTGGCGGTGCAACTCGGGTACAAAGAAGTGCTGGAGAAGCGAAGCAATAAGCCAGAGATGGGACACCTGAAAAAGGCAGGTGTTGAGAGGCCCCTACGTCACCTGCGGGAGTACCGCACGGAGGGAGTCGATGGCTACGAACTAGGTCAGGAAATTAAAGTTGATATATTTGAGGCCGGTCAAGAGGTAGATGTGATCGGCACGGGTATAGGTAGGGGCTTTGCTGGCTATCAAAAACGCCATAACTTCCGGCGCGGTCCCATGTCCCACGGTTCCAAAAATCACCGCCTGCCAGGATCGACCGGTGCGGGAACGACACCAGGTAGGATCTATCCGGGGAAGAAAATGGCAGGACGCAAAGGGGGCGATCGCATCACGATCGAGAAGTTGAAAGTAGTGCGAGCGGATGCAGAACGGGGGTTACTGGTGGTATCTGGGTCAGTGCCCGGTAAACCAGGAACATTGCTGAATATTGTCCCAGCGAAGCGAGTAGGCAAGAAAGTAGAGGCAGAAAATGGTTAGTTGTGCAGTCCGAAATTGGGAAGGACAAGAAGTAGGACAAGAAAATCTGGAATTACGAGTTGCTAAGGACGAAAATGCAGCTCACATAGTCCACCGGGCCTTGGTAAGGCAAGTGAATAATGGCCGCCAGGGGACCGCGAGCGCGAAAACTCGCGCGGAAGTCAGAGGTGGCGGGCGCAAACCTTGGCGTCAAAAGGGCACGGGCAGAGCGCGGGCAGGTTCGATCCGATCGCCCCTATGGCGGGGAGGCGGGGTAATATTTGGACCCAAACCCAGAAGCTATGAAACGAAGATGAACCGCAAAGAGCGGCGTCTGGCCCTGCGGACGGCATATATGAACCGAGTCGAAGACTTAATTGTAGTAGAAGAGTTTGCCGAGCAATTACCGCAACCAAAAACCAAAGAATTGGTAGGGGCGATCGCCCGTTGGGGAGTAGACCCCGGAGCGAAAGTGCTATTGATCTTGCCAAAGAAATCAGAAATGGTATATCTGTCGGCCAGGAATATAGCTTGGATGCGGCTGATCGAGGCAAATCAATTGAATGTCTATGATGTGCTGAATGCGGATAAAATTGTAGTGACAAAAGCAGCATTGGCAAAAATTCAGGAGGTGTACGGTGAGTAGAAGAGACCCCAACGCCCTACCAGATTTAATCAGACGTCCGAACGTCACGGAAAAAGCAACGCGGCTGTTAGAAGAGAACAAATACACCTTTGAGGTGGACAAGCGGGCCACCAAGCCGGAGATCAAAGCTGCGATAGAAGATTTGTTTGACGTGAAAGTGGTCAAGGTAAACACCTTAATCAAACCCCGGAGAAAAAAGAGAGTCGGGAGATTTGTGGGATATAAAGCCCAATACAAACGGGCAATTGTTACCCTGGCAGAAGATAATGAAATAGTCCTGTTCCCAGAAGTATAGTTAGCGCTCGTGGCGAGATGTCCGGCGCAACAGAGGAGAAAGAAATATGCCAGTTAGAAATTATAAACCCTATACTCCCAGTACCCGCGAACACAGCGTATCTGATTTTGCGGAGATTACCCGCAGCGAGCCGGAAAAATCCTTGACGCGATCGAAGCATCGTGCGAAAGGAAGGAATAATCGCGGGGTAATAACCTGTAGACATCGAGGGGGCGGTCACAAGCGACTGTACCGGGAAGTAGATTTTAAGCGCAAGAAGCACAAAATTCCGGCAAAAGTAGCAGCAATTGAATACGATCCCAACCGGAATGCCCGGATAGCCCTGCTATATTATGAGGATGGGGAAAAGCGGTATATACTGCACCCCAAAGGATTAGAAGTGGGGACGAAGATCGTCTCGGGACCGGAGTCCCCGATCGAAGTAGGGAATGCCTTGCCCCTAGGTAACATGCCCTTGGGAACCAACGTGCATAACGTGGAACTGAAACCCGGGCGGGGAGGGCAGATGGTGAGATCTGCCGGTGCCACAGCCCAGGTAGTGGCAAAAGAAGGAGACTATGTGAGCGTCCGCATGCCCTCCGGAGAAGTGCGGATGATCCGACGGGAATGCTACGCCACCATCGGACAAGTGGGTAATGTGGAAGCGAGAAATATTAGCCTGGGGAAAGCAGGTCGGACGCGCTGGAAAGGACGCCGTCCAGAAGTCAGAGGCAGCGTCATGAACCCGGTGGACCACCCCCATGGTGGTGGAGAAGGTCGGGCCCCGATCGGGAGAATCGGTCCCATGACGCCCTGGGGGAAACCAGCTTTGGGTTACAAAACTCGCAAGAAAAAGAAACAAAGTGATGCTTTGATTGTACGCCGTCGGAGGAAATCTTCCAAACGCGGTAGAGGCGGTCGGCAAAGTTAGGGGTTAATAACAGAAACCCCCCCCCCGACAGGCGAGGCCCTCGGAGGCGCCCGTCCGACGTAACTAACAAAGAGAAGAAAAATGTCTCGTTCATTAAAGAAAGGACCGTTCGTAGCAGATGATCTGCTGAGTAAAATAGAAAAGCTGAACGAAAAAGGCCAAAAGCAAGTGATCAAGACTTGGTCTCGGGCATCGACAATAGTGCCCCAGATGATCGGCCATACGATCGCAGTCCACAATGGCAAGCAGCACGTGCCAGTGTTTATCAGCGAGCAGATGGTCGGACATAAATTGGGAGAATTCGCCCCAACGCGCACCTTTCGCGGTCATACTAAGGGAGATAAAAAATCTCGGAGATAGCAGACGAGCAAAAGAGGCAAGAACCAGGGTTGATTGTGGTAAAATGTTCGGCAGGAGTTGAGCAATAAGAGAAACCAGGTTGATGCTAGACTAGCAAGAAGGAAAATGGCAATAGATACAGATTCAGAAACAAAGGCGATCGCGAAATACATCCGCATGTCTCCCCATAAAGTGCGTCGGGTACTAGACCAGATCAGAGGGCGAGAGTACCAAGATGCGCTAACAATACTGGAGTTTATGCCCTACCGAGCTTGCGAACCGGTGAGAAAGGTAGTGATGTCGGCAGCAGCAAATGCCGAACATAATCAAGGACTAAACCGGAGGGACTTAGTTATAAGTAAAGCCTATGCAGATGGGGGACCAGCATTGAAACGCTATAGACCCCGCGCTCAAGGAAGAGCTTACCAAATTCGCAAGCCAACCTGTCATATTACGGTAGCAGTAGCCCCGAAATTAGACGACGAGAGATAAGCAAGAGTAAGAGGTTTCATAGTGGGACATAAAATACATCCAATAGGGTTTCGTCTGGGGGTGACCAAAGAACACCGATCGCGGTGGTATGCTGATGCCAAGCATTATCCAGACATATTGCAAGAGGACTATAAAATTCGTCAGTACGTAGAAAAAAATCTGAGCAATGCGGGGATCTCGGAAGTACGCATAGAACGGAAAGCAGACCAAATAGAATTGGAAGTGCGCACGGCCAGACCAGGCGTAGTGGTAGGTCGGGGAGGAGCCGGTATTGAATCGTTGCGCACGGGATTGCAGGCTGTATTGGGAAGCAGCGATCGGCAAATCCGGATTAACGTAGTAGAAGTGGCCAGAGTGGATGCCGATGCAGCACTGCTAGCAGAATATATTGCTCAACAACTAGAAAGACGGGTATCATTTCGCCGGGTAGTCCGTCAAGCCATTCAAAGGGCTCAGCGCGCTAACGTTCAGGGCATCAAAGTGCAAGTCAGTGGGAGATTAAACGGAGCAGAAATTGCGCGGACAGAATGGACCCGGGAAGGGAGAGTACCCCTGCATACCTTAAGAGCAGACATTGACTACGCTTACCGCCCAGCCCAGACAATCTATGGCATCCTGGGAGTGAAAATTTGGGTCTTCAAAGGGGAAATAATTCCCGGACAAGAAGAACTGCAAGCCGCAGCAGCACGGCCCCCAGGTGGTCGGAGGCGACAACCACGACGCCGTCAGCAATTTGAAGACCGTTCTAATGATGGTTAGTAGCCCTCCAGACAGGCGGATCGCCTGTCTGTGGTCAGAAGAGTTGACAACTTCCAAGTAGGTCAGGGATTGGTGACAGGGAAAAGGAGAGAACCCAGATGTAGATAGGAGTTTCTCCCCCATCGAAAATGAGCGCGATCGCGCTCATGGGAAGCTGAAAACGGGCAGGCGTCTCGCCCGCCCTACGCAAATGAAAACGGACAAAGATTATGTTAAGTCCCAGAAGAACAAAATTCCGCAAGCAACATCGAGGTCGGATGAAGGGAATGGCCTCAAGTGGGAACAAGATTAACTTCGGCGAGTATGCTTTACAAGCACTCGAACCTCACTGGATTACATCCCGCCAAATTGAGGCAGGTCGCCGTGCTATGACCCGTTATATCCGCAGGGGTGGGAAAATCTGGATTAGAATCTTTCCCGATAAACCAGTAACTATGCGCCCCGCAGAAACCCGGATGGGTTCTGGTAAAGGGAACCCAGAATTTTGGGTTTCTGTAGTGAAGCCCGGACGCCTACTCTATGAAATAGCGGGCGTACCAGAAGCAACGGCGAGAGAGGCGATGCGCCTTGCTTCTCACAAATTGCCGATTAAAACAAAGTTTGTAGTCCGCGAAACGGAGCATTAGTACAATGGCTTTACCGAAGATTGAAGAGGCGAGAAAGCTGAGTGATGAAGAACTGAGCGAACAGATTAAAGCCGTCAAGAAGGAAATATTTGACTTAAGGTTCAAGAAAAGTACTAATCAGTCAGAGGAAAAAACCCACCTAGTCAAACATACTAGGCACTGGCAGGCTCAACTGATGACAGTACAACGGGAAAGGGAACTGACAGCAGCTAGGAAAAACGCCGCAGAGGTAGCAGAGGCAGAGGTAGCAGAGGCAGAGGAGGCAACGTAAAGTAATATGCCGATTAAAGAGAGAGTTGGTGTAGTCGTCAGCGACAAGATGCAGAAAACCGTGGTGGTGGCGGTAGAAAACCGCAGCGCCCACCAGAAGTACGGCAAAATAATGGTGCGTACTAAGCGCTATAAAGCTCATGACGAAGAGAACCAGTGCAAAGAGGGCGATCGGGTGCGGATCAGAGAAACGCGACCCCTCAGCCGCACCAAACGCTGGATGGTGAGTGAAATTCTCACTAAAGAAGCCAAGGTCAAAGACAAGAGTGCATCTGCGAGTCCAGAAGTACCTGCGAGTCCAGAAGCACCCGCGAGTCCAGAAGCACCCGCGAGTCCAGAAGCACCCGCGAGTCCAGAAGCACCCGCGAGTCCAGAAGAAGGTCAAAGCTAATAGCTAATTAAAAGGACAAAACCGTGATTCAACAAGAGTCTTACCTGAATGTAGCTGATAACAGCGGGGCACGGAAAATAATGTGCATTCGTGTCCTCGGAGGAAACCGACGCTATGCTAGCGTCGGAGATGTAATTATCGGCGTTGTCAAAGACGCCAGCCCGAATATGGCGATCAAAAAGTCAGATATAGTTAGAGCTGTGATCGTCCGTACCCGTAAGGGACTGCGTCGGGAGAGCGGTATGAGTATTCGCTTTGACGACAACGCTGCTGTGATTGTCAACCAAGACGGTAATCCCAGGGGAACCCGGGTATTTGGGCCAGTAGCCCGAGAACTACGGGATAAGAACTATACCAAGATAGTTTCCTTAGCGCCGGAGGTGTTGTGATGGTCAACAAGAAGGGTGCGAAAAGCACCGGCGATCGTCCCATGCGATACAAGATGCATGTCAAGAAAGGTGACAAAGTGCAGGTAATTGCAGGCAAAGACAAAGGCAAAGTGGGAGAGGTGCTCAGAACCTTACCAAAAGAGAGTAAGGTAGTAGTCAAGGAGGTGAACAAAAAAACAAAGCATGTCAAACCGAAGCAAGAAGGAGAATCAGGTCAAATAAATATATTTGAAGGACCGATTCATAGCTCAAATGTCATGCTTTATTCAGAAAAAGAAAAGGTAGCGTCGCGGGTAGGCTACACTACCAATGAGGATGGCAAGAAGGTGAGAATACTCAAAAAGACGGGAGAAATAATTGATGATTAGTTACCTGTGTACCCCGCTCAACCGCGACTCGGGGGACACAGAAGTTGCAAGGGAGGGTAAATGGCAGAACAATTAAAAAAACGATACAACGAGAAGATTGTGCCCGCGCTGATGGAGAAGTTTAGTTACAGCAATATCCATCAAGTGCCGAAGGTGGCAAAAGTGACCGTGAACAGAGGGTTAGGGGAAGCCTCATCAAATGCTAAGGCATTAGAAGCTTCTGTCAAGGAAATAGCCGCGATCACGGGTCAAAAGCCAGTAGTGACAAGGGCAAAAAAGGCGATCGCGGGCTTCAAAATCCGCCAAGGAATGCCCGTAGGGGTGATGGTAACATTGCGGCGAGAGCGGATGTATGCCTTTCTAGATCGGTTAATCAACCTAGCGCTGCCCAGGATCAGAGACTTTCGGGGGGTCAGTCCCAAAAGCTTTGACGGACGGGGCAACTACACTCTGGGATTGAAAGAGCAGCTAATCTTTCCAGAAGTAGACTACGACAGCATCGATCAAATTCGGGGCATGGACATTTCCATCATCACCACAGCAAACACCGACGAAGAGGGACGCGCCTTGCTGCGAGAAATGGGCATGCCCTTCCGGGATAAGTGAGGCATTAAGAGGCAGAGGAAAGATGGCGGTAAACGATACGATTGCAGATATGCTAACGCGCATTAGAAATGCTTCTCTAGCACGACATAAAACAACAAAAGTGCCAGTAACAAAAATGACGCGCAGCATTGCTAGGGTATTAAGAGAGGAAGGATTCATTGGTGAAGTTGAAGAAACTGGAGAAGGAATTAAGCGTGATTTGGTGATAGAATTAAAATATAAGGGCAAGAACCGGACCCCAATAATCACCAAATTGAAACGGGTAAGCAGACCAGGATTGCGGGTATACAAAAACCGAAAAGAATTGCCTCGGGTGCTGGGCGGGATTGGGATTGCAATTATATCCACATCCAGTGGGATAATGACTGACCGCGAAGCCAGACGCCAAGGAATAGGAGGCGAAGTGCTTTGCTATGTCTGGTAAGTTAGCAGAGGTTAATTATGTCAAGAATAGGTAAGCGTCCCATTAGTATTCCCAAGAAAGTAGGCGTCACCATAGATGGTCAAGCGGTGGCGGTGAAGGGTCCCAAAGGCGAACTGTCCTGTGTCCTGCCATCGGAAGTGACGATGGAACAGTCGGATGGTACGATCGTGGTTAAGCGGGATTCGGAGTCCCGAAAAGCCCGATCGCGTCACGGACTGAGTCGGACCCTAGTAGCCAACATGATAGAAGGGGTTGACCAAGGATTTAAGCGGCGTCTGGAAATTCATGGTGTGGGTTATCGGGCCCAACTGAACGGCAAAAACCTGACCTTAAACGTGGGTTATAGCAATCCTGTGGAAATTGAACCCCCCCCCAAAGTGGAATTATCAGTGGAAGACAACGCCGGGAAGGCAGTTAAAACAGGGACATTAGTAGTAGTCAGTGGCATTGACAAGGAAGTGGTGGGCAACATGGCAGCCAAGATCCGTGCCGTCCGTCCACCAGAAGTTTACAAAGGCAAAGGCATTCGCTATGTCGGAGAATTCGTCAGACGTAAGGCTGGTAAGGCAGGGAAGAAATAAAGATGAAGCTGACAAAGAGAGAATCAAAGCAGCGTAGGCATGGTAGAATTCGTCGTCAAGTAGAGGGAACAACAGAACGTCCTCGCCTAGCAGTGTTTCGTTCTCATCAACATATTTATGCACAGGTGATAGACGATAGCCAGCAACATACCCTGGCCGCGGCCTCAACCATAGAACCGCAAGTGAAAAGCCAACTGAACTCGAAGGGCCAAAATTGTGCTGCTGCGACAGAAATAGGCAAGTTAGTTGCCGAACGGGCAAAGGCAAAAGGAGTGGAAAAGGTAGTATTCGATCGAGGTGGCAACCTGTATCACGGTCGCATCCAAGCCCTAGCAGAAGCAGCTCGCGAGGCCGGGTTGGATTTTTAGTAAAATGCCATGGGCAACAGAATAGAGAACTTGAAAGCTAGCAAGCTAGATAGGGGACAAGCATATGGAAAAAAACAGCGAAAAAGAAAAGATCGCTGGCGGTCGGAAGAAAAGTAACCGCACTCGGGAAAAAGAATCAGACTGGCAAGAACGGGTGGTGCAGATCTGCCGGGTGACGAAAGTGGTGAAAGGGGGTAAAAAGCTCAGCTTCCGGGCCATAGTAGTTGTAGGCAATGAACGCGGTCAAGTGGGAGTGGGAGTTGGCAAGGCCAGTGATGTGATCGGTGCCGTGAAAAAAGGAGTCGCCGACGCTAAAAAGCATCTGATTGAGGTGCCCCTGAGCAAGTCCTACTCCATTCCTCATCCCACCAGTGGCATTGCCACTGGTGCTAAGGTGATGATGCGACCAGCAGCCCCGGGGACTGGTGTGATTGCTGGTGGAGCTGTGCGCACGGTGTTAGAATTAGCTGGTGTCCGCAATGTGCTAGCAAAGCAACTGGGTTCCAATAATCCTCTGAACAATGCGAGAGCATCGGTGGAGGCCCTGGCAAGCCTGCGCACTTTTGCTCAAGTTGCCCAAGATCGGGGGATTCCCATTGAAAACCTCTATGCTTAGTAAGTAGTTAGTTGTCATTTGTCAATTGCAACTAACAATTGACAAATGACAACTAACTACTAACAACCAACAACTAACAACTGACAATTACATGAGACTACAAGATGCTGTGCCGAAAAAAGGCTCTCGCAAACGTCGTCGGCGGATCGGGAGGGGGATTGCTGCCGGTCAAGGAGCAAGCGGCGGATTTGGTATGCGGGGACAAAAATCCCGATCGGGTCGCGGCACGAGACCGGGTTTTGAGGGGGGACAACTGCCCCTGTATCGTCGCATCCCCAAGTTAAAGCACTTTACGCTAATAAATCAGCGGCAATATACTACGGTCAATGTAAGCAAACTGGCATCACTACCGGCAAATACGGAAGTGACCCTGGCTTCGTTGATGGAGGCAGGCATTGTCACGGCTGATAAAGGACCGCTGAAAATCTTGGGAGACGGCGAGTTGTATGTGCCGCTGCAAGTAAAAGCAGCTGGGTTTACAGCTTCGGCTCGCCAAAAAATCGAGTCAGCCGGTGGTAGTTTCGTCGTCCTAGATTCATCAAAATAAACAGCACAGATAACTACGATCTAATCCCTTAGCAGAGGAGGAAGTCGGTGCGAAGTATGATGTAGAGGTAATTATGGCGGTTAGTCGAGACAAGACCCCCAGCGCTCAGGAAACATTCATGCAGATGGCGCAAGCAGCAGGTCTCAGAGGGAGGGTGCTGCTCACCATTGGTATGCTGATTCTGGCAAGACTGGGGATATATATACCAGTACCGGGCATCGACCGGGCGAGATTTGCGGCAAATATCGAAGGAAGCCCGATCTTCGGATTTTTGGATCTGTTCAGTGGAGGTGGCCTTTCCCAGTTAGGGATATTTGCTCTGGGAATTTTGCCATTCATTAATGCTTCCATCATTATGCAGCTGTTGACCGCAGCTATCCCATCCTTGGAGGATTTGCAGAAAAATGAAGGGGAAGCCGGTCGGCGTAAGATTTCTCAGATAACTCGTTACGTAGCTCTGGGATGGGCAGTGATTCAAAGCGTGGGTATAGCCCTGTGGATAAGTTCCCAACAGGTAGCCTTAGAACCGGGGCCATTGTTTGTGGCCAAAACAGTGCTGGCTCTTACTGCTGGTTCCATGTTCGTGATGTGGTTGGGCGAGCTGATCACGGAACGGGGCATAGGGAATGGAGCATCCCTGCTGATTTTTCTGAATATAGTTTCCACCCTGCCCAGATCCATCGGACAAACGATAGAACTCGCATCTTCAGGCGATCGGAATCTAGTGGGTGGCGTAGTCATCCTGGTACTAGTATTCCTAGTAATGATTGTCGGGATTGTGTTCGTGCAAGAGGGAACTCGTCGAATACCGATAATTTCGGCCCGTCGCCAGGTGGGACGCAAGCTTTATCTAGAAAAAAGCAACTACCTGCCACTGCGACTCAACCAAGGCGGAGTAATGCCGATCATCTTTGCCTCGGCGGTGCTGATTCTGCCAATAAGTTTGGCTAATTTCACCAGAAGCGAAAGTTTAGCCCGTGCTGTCCAGTATCTGAGTCCGGGGGGAACGCTGTACGTGCCCTTTTATCTGGCGATGATTGTTTTCTTCAGCTATTTCTATGCTTCCTTGATTATCAATCCCGTAGATATGTCTCAGAATTTGAAGAAAATGGGGTCTAGCATTCCCGGAATTCGTCCCGGTCGGGCCACGAGCGAGTACATAGAAAGGGTATTGAACCGATTGACATTCTTGGGAGCAATCTTTCTGGGCCTAGTGGCGATCGTACCGACAGCGGTAGAATCAGCCACGCGAGTGCGAACATTTCAAGGCTTGGGAGCAACGTCCCTGTTGATTCTGGTGGGCGTGGCCATTGATACGGCCAAACAGATTCAAACTTATGTGATATCTCAGCGATACGAAGGAATGGTGAAGCAGTAGTGGCACGATTAATCTTCTTAGGTCCTCCGGGTTCGGGCAAAGGCACCCAGGCAGCTCAACTGGCACAAGATGAGCAAATCTCCCATATTTCCACGGGAGAACTGTTACGGAAAGCTGTAGCAGACAAGACCGATCTGGGAGTAAAGGCGAAGTATTATATGGATAAAGGGGAGTTGGTGCCAGACCAACTGGTGTTGGATATGGTGCGAGAACGCTTGCATAAACTTGATGTGCAGTCAGGATGGATTCTCGATGGCTTTCCGAGAAACGTAGCTCAGGCTGAATCTCTGGAAAACCTGCTTAAAGAGGTAGCTCAGGTGTCAGACTCGGTCATTAGCCTGGAAGTACCAGACGATATACTGGTGGACAGGCTGCTGGCACGGGGCCGCAAAGATGATAACGAAGAAACTATTCGTCGTCGCTTAGAGGTTTATCGAGAACAAACTGCCCCCTTGATCGATTTTTACCTCGCCCGGGGGCAGTTGAAATCGATCGATGGCGCTCAACCAATATCGTCCGTGACAGCAGTTCTCAAACAGGCGATATGCTCCTAGGTTCAGGGGACCAGCGCCGTCAAACCCCAAGCACAACTAACCAACGAAAAGGCCGTCTTTGGTCTATTTAAAATGTGAATATATACTGCGGGCTTCAATTTGCGTTTTTTGCCCTGCCTAGCTCGCGCCGTCCGAAACCATGGCGCTGTCTGTGTTTCAGCGAGAAAATGTACTGGTGCAAAAAGCACAAGTCCATCCCTTCCCAAGTAGATGACAAGATAAGTAAAAAGAGGTATGAATCAGCAGGAAATAAAGAGCCGAGTTGAGGAAAAGTAAAATTGTCTAAACAAGATTTAATAGAAATGGAAGGCACGGTAACAGAATCCTTGCCGAATGCGATGTTCAGGGTAGACCTGGACAATGGGTTTAACGTGCTGGCGCATATATCGGGCAAAATCCGCCGCAATTATATCAAGATTCTGCCGGGCGATCGGGTCAAGGTGGAACTAACACCCTATGACTTGACCAAAGGCAGAATTACCTACCGTCTGCGGAAGAAGTAAGCCGGTAGTTCGGGAAAAGAGGGGAAGGGTGACCTCCGGTCACCGTAATGTCCCGTGGGAAAAAAAGATTTGACAAGTAATGTAAAAATCTGATATCATGTTATATTTGTAGTGTTCGAGAGCAGGCATGAAAGTAAGATCGTCCGTCAAAAAAATATGTGAAAAATGTCGCATTATCCATCGTCACGGTCGGGTAATGGTGATATGTTCTAATCCCAAGCACAAGCAGCGCCAAGGTTAGGGAGGCTAAGAGAGCAGGCCTAGTCAGAGTCAGACAGGCGAGATAGGACAAGGAAAGTAGCAGAAAAACAAGAGTAGGGAGAAAAAGAAGTGGCACGGATAGCCGGTGTAGACCTGCCTCGGGACAAGCGGGTGGAAATAGGTCTGACATACATCTATGGCATAGGGCTGACGCGGTCTCAAGAAATTATAGCGACAACGGGTGTCAATCCAGATACTCGGGTCAAGGAGTTAAGTGACGCGGATGTAGCCGCACTGCGACAAGCGGTGGAAAGCAACTATCAGGTAGAAGGGGACCTGCGCCGTTGGGAAGCGATGAACATCAAGCGGCTGATGGATATAGGCACATACCGTGGCAGGCGTCACAGGATGGGATTGCCAGTAAGAGGTCAACGAACCAGAACTAACGCTCGCACTCGGCGTGGATCCCGTCGCACGGTAGCAGGCAAGAAAAAGGCCAGCTCTAAGAAATAAAGCAAGCTTGCGCGTCGGAGAAAAGAAAAATAATTCATTGAGGTAAAAAAGCAGAAGATTATGGCGCGACAAACAAAGAAAACAGGATCGAAAAAGCAGAAAAAGAAGATCCCAAGTGGGGTAGGGCACATCCAGTCTACATTTAACAACACGATCATATCGATTACGGCTCCGAATGGAGAAGTAGTTTCCTGGGCATCAGCAGGTTCGAGTGGGTTTAAGGGAGCAAAGAAAGGAACTCCATTTGCAGCCCAAACAGCGGCAGAAAATGCGGCCAGGAGAGCAATGGACCAGGGAATGCAGCAGATAGAAGTGATGGTATCAGGACCGGGGTCGGGTAGAGAAACAGCAATTAGAGCATTACAAGGGGTAGGGCTGGAAATAACGCTGATTAGGGATGTAACCCCAATCCCCCACAATGGCTGTCGTCCGCCAAAACGTCGTAGAGTATAGAAAAAATGCAATGCTAGGATAAAGGCGATGAATTGCTGTTGGCGGAATAGTATAGCTGACTTGAGAGAATTTAGGCGAAGGGAGGACGCGCGGTGACACAATTTAAGATAGAGTGTGTACAGTCGTATGGAGAAAAAGATCAAAGTCAGTACAGCAGATTTGTATTAGAACCCCTAGAACGAGGTCAAGGAACGACAGTTGGTAATGCTTTGAGACGAGTGCTGCTGTCAAATTTGTCAGGATCAGCAGTGACAGCAGTTAGAATTGCAGGGGTAAACCACGAGTTTGCCACAATTCCAGGGGTCCGAGAGGATGTGCTGGATATATTGCTAAATATGAAGGAAATAGTGCTGAAAAGCCATTCAAGTCAGCCTCAGATTGGTCGTTTACTGGCCACTGGGCCAGCGACGGTGAGGGCGGGTAAGTTTGATCTTCCGGCAGATGTGGAAACGGTGAGGGCGGGTAAGTTTGATCTTCCGGCAGATGTGGAACTGGTTAACCCCAGTCAATATATTGCTACTCTATCGCCAGGAGCGACTCTGGAAATGGAGTTTCGCATGGAAACAGGCAAGGGATATAGAACGGTAGAACGGGGTCATGACGAAACGACGGCATTGGACTTCCTCCAGATTGATGCGATGTTTATGCCAGTGAGGAAGGTAAACTACATGGTGGAAAGCGCGAGAGTAGAGGGAAGCCTGGAGAAAGACCGGTTAATAATGGAAATCACGACCAATGGGAGCATAAACCCTCAAGAGGCATTGTCTCAAGCGGCTAGTATCCTTTTGGATCTGTTCAATCCGCTCAAAGATATCACATTTGAGCCAGTCAAAGATGAAGTATCAGATACGGGAGATCCAACGATCAAGATTACCATTGAAGAATTGCATCTGTCAGTGAGGGCATATAATTGTCTGAAACGAGCTCAGATTAACTCAGTCTCAGACTTGCTGGACTATACTCAAGAGGATCTGCTGGAAATAAAAAACTTTGGTCAGAAATCAGCGGAAGAGGTTATAGAAGCTTTGCAGGTCCGCTTGGGGATAACCCTGCCCCACGAAAAAGAAACAAAAACATAGGAAAAAAAGAGCGCATCCTGGAGTACGATCGCCTTAGCTAGTACGGAAAGGAGAGCAGTTAGGAGTTAGTAGTCAGGATTAAATAGTTAGGAATAAATTGACAACTGACAACTGACAACTGAGAAGGAAGATAAGAGAAGTTAGGTAAGAGATAATGCGTCACCTTCGTCGTGTTCCCAAACTAGGAAAACCAGCAGATCAGCGGAAAGCGCTGCTGAGATCGCTGACAACAGCACTGATTCGTAATGGTCGGATTACAACAACGAAAGCTCGTGCAAAGGCGGTGCGATCGGCAGCAGAGAAAATAATAACCTTGGCAAAAGAGGGCTCTTTATCAGCTCGTAGGCAAGCAATGGGCTATATTTACCTGACGGGAAGTCAGGATAAAAATGAGCACAGGCGGCAAAAGAAACAACTGGTTAATGCACTGTTAGAGCAGGCCCAAACGAGATATGGCGATCGCCAAGGTGGATACACCCGCATTCTGCCAACAGTACCGCGTAGGGGCGATAATGCGGAAATGGCGATTATCGAGCTAGTTTGACCAAAGTGTCTAGCTAGCTAATTGTCAAGTCCGCAAGATGGACAAGGTCCAAAGCACTCCAGACAAACAGCGAGTTGCCCTAGTCATTCAATACCTGGGCACTCGTTTTCATGGCTGGCAGCGGCAGGGTCGTGGAGAACGGACGGTGCAGTCGGAAATCGAAACAGCCATCTTTACGGTTCTGAAGCGACCAGTGCCAGTAATAGCCGCTGGTCGGACTGATGCGGGAGTTCACGCTGCTGGACAAGTAGCGCATTTTGAGGCTACGGGGAAGATTCCAGCCAGTCGGTGGGCGACGGTGCTGAATGAGCGGCTCCCGAAAGATATTTTGATTCTGACTTCAGTAGCTGTGCCCGATACCTGGCATGCTCGCTTTTCAGCTAGCATGCGTCGCTATCGCTATACTATTTATACAGACAAACAAGCAAACTTGTTTGTCCGCCCCTTTGCGTGGCATTATTATTACCAGCCCCTGGATGCATCATTAATTCAGGAGGCCCTGAGTCCATTGATAGGTAAGCATCACTTAGCTGCCTTTCGCAAAGCGGGCGCAGATCGCAAACATTCCTGGGTAGAAGTCCAAGGGGCTTCCTGCGGACGGTCCGGACCCTTCATTTATATAGAAGTGCAAGCTAACGGGTTCCTATATGGTATGATGCGGTTGCTAGTGGGGTTACTGGTCTCAGTGGGGGACAAAGGGCGATCGGTTTCGGAGTTCACTCAAATCTGGAAAGCCGAACGCCGGGATTTAGTCAAGTACGCCGCACCCCCTCAGGGTCTGTGCCTGCTTCGGGTAGGCTACCCAGACTCCCCCTTTCGGTCAGAAGTATGGGAAAATAGCCAGCCAAAGTTGGTTCTGTCTCCAAATTATAGCTCATCTCGAAGGCATTGATGTGATACAGCCGCCGGAACCCGTTCCCAGGCCGGTGTCTGGAGCATGCCGATCGCGGCAGCGCGGCGCCAGCCGTGTCCTTCAGGACAAGAGCAGCACGCGCTCCGGGCCCCCTCCGCTGCGAGTGGCAACCTTTCTCTGCGGGCTATTCGTGAGATGCATCCATCTCCGATCTCCGATCGCACAAAGGGCGAGAACTGCTATACTTTACTTTTAACCAATAAAAACGGACGGGCGTCTCGCCCGTCCGGCTCGACTAACAACTGACAACTAACAATGAATAAAACTTATCTTCCAGCTCAAGACTCTCTAGAGCGTAACTGGTATGTTGTAGATGCTGCTGGTCAACGTCTAGGTCGCCTGGCAAGTGAAATTGCTAGAGTGCTGCGGGGCAAAAACAAACCGACTTTCACTCCTCACATGGATGTAGGGGACTTTGTGATTGTGGTGAATGCTGAAAAAGTGGAAGTTACTGGCAAAAAACGCAGCCAAAAACTATATCGACGCCATTCGGGCCGTCCGGGGGGCATGAAAACGGAAACCTTTGCGAAACTGCAAGGGCGGATACCAGAAAGAATTGTCGAGCAGGCTGTGCGGGGGATGTTGCCGAAAAATTCACTCGGGCGCAAGTTATTCACTAAGCTGAAAGTTTACAGCGGATCGGACCATCCCCATGAAGCCCAAAAACCCCAGATACTAGAAATAAACACAATACCAGGAGAACAGAAATAATGGAAGCAACAGAAAAAGAACAGGGTCGCGCCGTGTATTGGGGCACGGGTCGCCGCAAGTCATCAGTGGCCAGAGTGCGTCTTGTTCCCGGGAAGGGTCAACTGACCATCAATGGTAAACCGGGAAACGAGTACCTCCAATTTAATGCTGGCTACCTGGGAACGACAAAAGCTCCCTTAGAAACCCTAGGCTTAGAAAATGAATATGATATTATCGTTAAGGTCGTAGGAGGTGGCTTGACCGGACAGTCTGACTCGATTCGCCTGGGAGTCGCTAGAGCTCTATGTCAGCTGGATCCAGAGAACCGCAAACCTTTGAAAATTGAAGGCTACTTAACCCGCGACCCCCGTGCTAAAGAGCGCAAGAAGTACGGTTTGCGTAAAGCCCGGAAAGCCCCTCAATACTCCAAGCGCTGAGGAAAAATGGCATCAGACTACTCGGTAGAGTGCTGATGGTTGGGAATAGGTTGGCTTCTACCAATCATTCCCAGGAGTTATCCAGGAAAAGCGGTTATAAATATGTAGCAAGAAAATCTAGAAAATCCAGGTACTGAAGAGATGGGGTTGTGGCTTGGACGCTGCTAAAATAAAATTAAGATAGACCGAGCAAGTGAAAATAATGTCAAAAAAAGAGATTCATCCCCAGTGGTATCCAGAAGCGAAGGTTTATTGCAACGGGGAATATATAATGACTGTGGGTTCGACTAAACCAGAACTGCATGTGGATGTATGGTCTGGCAATCATCCATTTTACACGGGCACCCAGAAGATAATTGACACGGAAGGACGAGTTGAGCGCTTCCTACGGAAATACGGCATGATGTCAGAAGGGGAGACCACAACGGCAGCCTCAAACGATAAGAAGTAGCGGCGATCGCGTTAGGGGTCGAGCTGGGAATCACTTCCCAACCCTCCCATTCGGAACCGGACTTGCGACTTTCACCGCATCCGGCTA
>JACOMV010000042.1 GCA_014324065.1 Hormoscilla sp. SP12CHS1
ACTTTGAAACTCAGTCGAGTTACAGCATTCGAGTTCAAACTACCGATGCGGGGGGAGAGAGTTACTCGGAGAATTTGACTATTAACATCAGCGACGTTAATGAAGACCCCACCGATCTCAACCTCGACAACAATAGCATCAATGAAAACTCCGTAGCTAACACCGTTGTTGTCTCTACCACCGGGCCCGATACAGGGGATACCTTTACCTACCCTACCACCATAACGGGCACTTCCCAAAACGATATTATCCTCCGGGGTACTGCCAGTGGTGGTTGACCATCTCAACCACCCCATATCCTATATAACAATATATAACTATTAAGCTATTAAATAGACAAAAAGGGAAATGTGCATGGCATGCTGGCTAAAAATTAATATTACCGGTGCTAGTAAAAATTGGTGTAATCGAGACTGGCCAATTAGGAAGAATTTATGATTTCTAAACAGAGCTTAAGACGCTCAACAGGATCTAAGGGGCCATACCCTTCCGGAAAAATCGGATTGGGCAGATGCCGATTTGGATGACCTACCCTTTTAATGTAGTTGCCATGTCGATCGCCTCGTGCGTCATGCCCCCATTCTGTCTCCGATCGTACAATATCGGTTGTTCCCAGTCATTCCATCTGCTCACATCTGCCCGAAATCCAGACAGATAAAGGGTTTAAGCCAATTTTACACGAACAACAAGTCTGAGGCCATCCCGGGTAGCGGAGGGGTCCCGGAGCGTGGGGGGTAGATCCTAAAAAATTTATGTATTTGTGGGCGTAAGGCAGAGAGCGTAATAGATTGTTGAGAGCATATAAACCTAGAGCACTCTTGTCCTTAGGAGGAGAGTCTGCAAAAACATTACTTTTTAGGAGGTGAGAGCGTGGGAACTGTTAAAGTAGGCATCAATGGATTTGGTCGCATCGGTAGATTAGTGTTTCGCGCGGCCCTGGAACGGCCAGAAATCGAGTTCGTGGGTATTAACGACCTGGTGCCACCAGAGGGGATTGCCTATTTGCTCAAGTATGACTCAACCCACGGTCGCTTTCAGGGTACAGTGGAGGCAAAAGAGCAGGCGATCGTGGTTAACAGTAAGGAAATCCCCTGCGTGTCGGTCAGGAACCCAGAGGAACTGCCTTGGACCAAATACGGTGTCGAGTATGTCGTCGAGTCTACAGGTCTATTCACAGATTATGAAAAGGCTTCAGGGCACCTGAAGGCGGGGGCCAAGCGGGTGGCGATCTCGGCGCCGACTAAGGAAAAAGACCCGGAGAAAGTGCCTACCCTGTTGATGGGCGTCAATCACGATAAATATGACCCCAGCAAGCATACCATTGTTTCTAACGCAAGCTGCACTACTAACTGCCTGGCGCCCATTGCCAAAGTCATAAATGACAATTTTGGGCTAGCGGAAGGTTTGATGACCACGGTACATGCCATGACGGCCACCCAACCAACGGTGGACGGACCGAGTAAGAAGGACTTGCGGGCCGGACGCAGTGCGGCTCAGAATATTATCCCCGCTTCTACAGGTGCGGCGAAAGCCGTAACTCTGGTATTGCCGGAACTGAAAGGCAAGCTAACGGGTATGGCTTTCCGGGTGCCAACTGCTGATGTATCGGTGGTGGATCTGACCTTCCGGACGGAAAAGGCAACTAGCTACCAGGACATCTGTGAGGCAATGAAGGCAGCTGCCTCCGGAGACATGAAAGGTATTCTGGGTTATACCGAAGATCCGGTGGCCTCTTCGGACTTCATTGGCGACTCCCATTCCAGTATTTTTGATGCGGGAGCTGGAATTGAGTTAAACTCTAATTTCTTCAAGGTCGTCAGTTGGTACGATAATGAATGGGGCTATTCTAACCGTATGGTTGACTTGATTCTGTCAATGGCTGCTAAAGGCTAGACATACCAAAAACCCTAATACCCTCGTTCCCAGTCTCAGGCGTCTCAGGCTGGGAACGGCTAATAGAGGCAGATCTCTATTTTCGCCTGTAGCATCGTCGCGCGATCGCTATTCCCTCCAGAGCATCGATAGCCTATGTTACCATACTTGAATTGGCATGGATGCGCTGATTGGAGGCTCCCGCCTCCAGATAATCGTTGCCAGGTAGAACCTGGCAACGAGAGAAACGAGAGAACCTGGCATCGAATACGATCTGGGCGAATTCCAGGGGCGATCGGATCCCTTCCAGTTCCCGATAAATTTACCCTCCGGTGCTTCTTCGGTCATCTTCTTAACGATGCAGGTTTTACCCATGCGCCGTTCTGCACTCAGCACCAGACTTTGCCGGTCTAAAATTCGCCACAAGTTTTCAATTAGCCGATCGCGTCCGATCGCCTCAGAGGAAGGAATTTTTCCACCTGGATTTACTCTCATGTTAATCTCGCAGTTATGTTACCATTCACATCATACCATATCCGAGTCAAGTTGGCAAGCGAACATCCAATTGTTTCTCCTACCCTTGGTAGAAAGTTAAACCGGTATTGCCATAAACCTTCTGGCGACAAATTTCTAAGGTCTCATTTCCCGCAAAGGGCGATATGAAAGCGGGGGAGTTAACGAAGTATCAACTTGTTATTACTCCCTAACAGAAGCCAATAGCAGCATAAATCGTTGCCTAAGAATCAAATACAATCGGCTTAATCCGTTTCAGCACTTCTTCAAGTAAACCTTCTGGACATTCACTAATAAAACTTGCCTGTCTAGCGCGATAATCAAGAGATCGCATCTGGTCAGCCATAATTACACCTGTCACCGCTTCCCCATCGGGAATGGGAATGTAAAACGGTTTTTCCGTTGTTTATTGCTGCTGATAGGGCAAACAAAGACAAATCTCATTTTGCGGTTAAATTTATCCTGACTGACAACAAGCGCAGGGCGGGTCCCCATCTGCTCATGTCCTGCCTGGGGGTCAAAGTTAAGGCGAATAAAGTCACCTCGTTGGGGAATATAGTTTACCATACTTCTTCTCCTTCTGGCTTACCTCAAGATATTTCTTCTCCGCCATCTTCGATCTCACCTGCTAGCAATTCATCCAAGGAGTATTCTGGAGAATGAGACCTTGGATATAGCACCAGTTTGCTATTTTCTACCACACAAATCATTGTGTCATTTACCTTCAGTCCCAACCGATCGGAAATATGTTGGGGAATGCGGAGTGCTAATGAGTTGCCCCACTTGTCAATTTGCGTCTGGGTTTCCATGACTGACTTGCTCCCACGAGATAATAGATGGATATTTTATCACGATCGACCCTGTTTGTCCAAAAACAGGGTTTCTTAATTACTCCAGATGCACTCATTTTACCTACCCTTGGTAGAAAGTTAAACCGGTATTGCCATAAACCTTCTGGCGACAAATTTCTAAGGTCTCATTTACCGCAAAGGGCGATCGCTCGCTGTTGTGTTCAACTGCCATCTCGCCGCTGGGTGCTAAGATCTGGTAATGGCAGATCGCCTCCAAGACTGGTTGATATAGATCGCTTTCATAAGGGGGATCGAAATAGATGCGATCGAACTGTTGTCCGGCAAGTTTTTCCAACTGCTGGAGGACATCTCCCCGCAATACTTGAAATAGTTCTGGATCGGATGCCACCATTTGCCAATTTTGGAGGATAATACTGCAAGCGCGAGAGGACTTTTCAATTCCCACCACCCAGGCGGCCCCCCGACACAAAGCTTCGGCACCCATTGAACCGTTCCCAGCACATAAATCTAACCACCTACAACCAGCTATTTTATCCTGCCAGATATTAAATAATGCCTCCCGCACCCGTCCTGTTGTCGGTCGGGTTGCTTGTCCGGGTAAGGTTTTTAATTGGCGGTTGCCGTATATTCTCACGCTCATATTTTACGGTAGGTAATGTATAATAGTAAGGTGGGCATTGCCCACCCTACTTACCATTAAGCAGCAATCTTGCTTGGCAATTGACTTACGAAGTTAGAAAGCATTTGCAACCCAATGGTAGAGGACTTTTCCGGGTGAAACTGCACTGCCATCAGGTTGTCACGGGCGATCGCGGCAGTTACGGTTTGACTGCCGTGGGTAATAGTTGCGGCGCGGACCTTAGGGTCAACTGGGTCTACATAATAGGAATGCACGAAATAAACCCAAGGGTTAGCAGGGAGATTTTGCCAGAGAAGAACATCTGGTTGAGTAAGTTCTAGCTGGTTCCAGCCCATGTGCGGTATAGTGATGTTTTGTTCCGATTGAAATCGGCGCACTTTACCAGGTATAATGCCTAAACCCGGTTCTTTCCCTTCTTCGCTGGTGTCAAATAAGATTTGCAAACCCAGACAGATGCCTAAGAACGGTTTTCCACTGGCGATCGCCTGCTTGATGGGATCCTCTAACCCACGCGATCGCAAGTGTTGGACTGCGGGGTCAAAGGCCCCCACTCCTGGCAATAGCACCGCATCTGCCAGTGCTATTTCTCGGGGAGAATCAGTTATTTTCGGGTTGGTACCTGCCTTCTCCAGTCCTTTACAGACGGAGTGCAGATTTCCCATATCGTAGTCTACCACGGCGATAAATGACATGGCTCGATTTCCTTGAAAGCTGAACTCTCTGTATTATATAATATTTTCATCCTTAACCCCATATCCCCCATGACCCGCAAAATCCTGCTCACCTCCTTTGACACCTGGTTGCCCCATCACAAATCTAATGCTTCTGACGATCTCTTAATCGAAGTTGCTAAACTAGATGATATCCCCTATGAGTTGAACCTATTACGGCAGTTGCCAGTGGATATTCGAGCAGCAAGCGATCGGGTGCTGGCCCAGATCGACCAGTTGCAACCGGATGCGATCGTCTGTTGCGGGATGGCCGAGAGGAGCACGCAACTCAGCGTGGAATCAAACGCTAGGAGAGAGACGGTGCTGAAAACCTCGATAAATCTGGATAAATTGTTGGCAGGTTTAGATGATGTGAAAATCAGTCACGATGCCGGGAGGTTTGTCTGCGAAGGACTTTATTACTCCATCTTGCAGGCGATCTCCGAAAATAATATATCCAGCAATTGTCTTTTTGTCCACGTTCCTCTCCTGACTCCAGATAATTCAGTGCAAATGCAGTCCGAGTTATTACAAATCATTCAAAGAATGGGAACCATGCGATCGGACCGTTCGTAGTAAGCACTTTAGTGCTTATCTCGGATCTCGTTCCCTGACTCAGGCAGGGAACACGCTGCGCTATTTCGAGGCTCTGCCTCCTGGTAAGATAGCAGTTATAATGGTCAAGGATATAATAACAGGATAAATGGCAAAAGAGGTAGTTCTTAGTCTGGCAGTGCGACCTTTACCAGGACAGTTGGATGCAGTTCCAGTATTTAACAGCAACAGTCCCGAAGTCGTACTAACTGAGGGCATTTTACTCTCGACTTTTCCTCCAGCAGGAATGCGATCGCCCTCAAGTCACCTGAATTTTCCTTTCCAAGGACGGTTTGACATCTTCGCCCATCATATCGCCAAAGGCGAAGGAGAAGGTACAGTTTACTTAGGAATAATTTTGTCTAATCCAGGGATAGAGTCAGTCACAGTAGATATTACAAGCAGCAAGTTATCTCAGTCAACCAGATGCGCCCTTTATCGAGTTACCGCCATTGCTGGAAAATCCTTTGGGTACCCTGTACTCGGGATCGGGCGATCGCGTGACGAACGACATCCTGCGGGGAAAGCGACAACCGGAATTTACTGCTAAGATGATAATTCCACCCCACTCAAGTAAGATGTTACTTAACCTGCCAATTACCGCGCGATCGCTTGTCCCGCCACCTCAGGCGATAACTATTCCCTAGGCGCGAAGCGCCTGGGAAACACTAAATTGTTTACTACGAACAAGGGGAAACACTAAATTGTTTACTACGAACAAGGGGAAACACTAAATTGTTTACTACAAACAAGGGGAAACACTAAATTGTTTACTACAAACAAGGAAGGAAAATGAACCAAGACGAAGAAGACAAGACAATTTACAATGTGGTTGTCAATCATGAAGAGCAGTATTCCATATGGCCAGCAAACAAGGAAAATGCTCCTGGCTGGCGTTCCGTTGGCAAAAGTGGTACAAAAGCAGAATGCTTGAGCTACATTAAGGAAGTGTGGATTGACATGCGACCCCTCAGCCTCCGGAAGCAGATGGAGCAAGCGGCAGCTAGCAAGAACGAATAGATACCTCGCAACGCGATATCCTTGCGCTTTTGGCGGCGGTTAAATATGTCATTGCGATTTTTCGCGCAGCATGGGGGGTTTTTGCGAGATTCTCGATCCTCTCGCAATGACAATTTTTTTCTGGTCAAAAAAGCGCAGTTCCTGACCGTTGGGAGTATAGCACGCGGCAAAGGGACGATCGCTCGCCAAATTCCCAAACAAAACTAAAAAATGACTAGCCAGACTCCGACATCCAAAACTTTAACACCCCAGCAAGCCTTTGTCTTGGCCGATCGCCACTTAAGGGTCGGAAAGTCAGCGGCGGCAGAAACTCTGTATCGGCAGATACTCAAGCAGTTGCCAAATCATCCCCATGCATTCTATCGTCTGGGCATCATCGCCGACACGGCCTGGCGTCAGGCGATCTCCCTCAAACCAGACAATGCCAAGCTATACAAATGGTTGGGAAAGCATTGTTCCGTTGCCAAAGACTTGCGGAAGCAGAAGAGGCTTTCTGCAAAGCTATCCAACTAGCACCGCAACTCCCCGATCGCGTAGTGTGCGCGCAGCGCATTCTGCATGCTATATTATCGGGCTTGCTGTTCGAGTTGTACCCAAGAGGCCCAAAAGGCTCTGCGTCAGTTGAAATATCTGTCAACATGATAATAAAATAGGATCTCGAAACTTGACTATTTGATAATTTACTGGTATGGTTAGAGGAGTGGAAACCCCTTCCCGCTTCATGCCGATGTCCAAGTATAGCTGATTAATTGCATGATGACAAGCAGGCCAAGCAAAAACCCCTGGATTAAATATCTCAAGCCTAATCCCAAGGCCCAACTACGGCTGTTCTGCTTCCCCTACGCTGGTGGCAGTGCGGGGGTGTTCCGTTCCTGGCCGGATAGTCTACCACCGACCGTGGAGGTTTGTGCTGTGGAACTTCCCAGACGGGGAACTCGGATCAAGGACGCGCCTTTCACCAGGATGGAACCTCTGGTAGAGGCGATCGCTCTTGCCTTGCTGCCAGAGTTGGACCCTTTGCTTTCTTCGGTCATAGCATGGGCGCACTGGTGAGCTTTGAATTGGCCCGTCTACTGCGCAAACGGGGCGATCGCCAGCTGTCGCACCTGTCGATCGCCGGTCGCAGCGCCCCGCAAATTCCCGATCCAGAACCGCCCATCCACGCCTTGCCAGAAGCTGAATTTGTAGAAAAACTGCGTCGTTACAACGATACTCCCTCAGAGGTGCTAGAAGATGCTGAACTGATGCAACTGTTTCTCCTCATTTTGCGGGCAGACTTTGAGCTGATTGAAACCTATGTTTACAAAAATGAGCCTGCTTTTGATTTTCCCATCACTGCTTTTGGTGGCTTGTCAGATTTCGAGGCCGTTTCCAGAGATGCCCACCCTGTGGGCACTCTCGGAAACGGCCAGTCGTGAGGATCTGTCAGCTTGGGATCGTCATACGACTGCTGCTTTCGATCTGCGAATGCTTCCAGGCGATCATTTCTTTCTCCACTCAAATGAAGCACTTTTACTTCAGTCCATAACTCGACAGCTACAACAGGTTCGATCTTAAACAGTTTCTGCTAAAGCCTTCTGGGCGAGTTTGGTGACATAGACTGTTACGGCAACTGTGGCGATCGAACCAATAATATTGATCGCCCACTTCTGGGCTTCTGCTTGGGGACTGAGAGTAACCTCTGTCCCGATCTTGGCGATATCGCCCACTAAAGCACCCAGATAAACATACATCACTGTTCCTGGAATTATGCCAACGGAACCCAAGATATAGTCTTTTAAGGAAAGCTGCATGACGCCAAAGGCATAATTCAACAGGTTGAATGGCAATATGGGACAAAGGCGCGTTAAAAATACTATCTTAAATCCTGACCTGGCAATTGCTAGATCGATCGCCTTCAACTGAGGGTGTGCCTCCAGCTGCTTGCACGCCCAACTGCGAGATAAATATCGTCCGATCGAGAATGCAACTATCGCACCCGAGGTAGCGGCGATCGAGACGTATATCGAGCCCCAAATTACCCCAAATATGACACCACCTCCTAGGGTGAGCAGCGCTCCTGGTATGAATAGTACAGTAGCCAGGTTATAAATAATAATAAAAGCTACTGGTCCAATAGGACCAAGACTGTCTATCCAGGCTAAGGCCCTCCTTAATAGTTCTTGCACCTGGAACTCTTTCGCTACAATAATTACTATCGCCACTAAGATAGCAGTTAGGCAATAACTCACAATTCGTCTGATTTTGCGACTTGATCGCCCTTTTTTCCGTTGATTGAACATCTCTCACTTGCTCTTTACTTGTTATTTTATTTTCGATTATACAATCAACCTGTGAGGCGAGAGTGAGTTAATTATGAGTTGTAGCTGAGATTGTTATCCTGGCTGAAATTGGGATAATAACCAAGCAATAACTTGGCTTTGATTCATCTGACGAGTCCGTTGCAAAGCAGACTGGAGTAAATTTATTGCCAAGCCTGGCAACATCTGAGACTCGGTAATTCGCTGGCTGCCATTGTTCTGGATGGCAAAAGCAATAACTTGCACGTTCTGCACGTCAACGAGCCAGTATTCTTTTACCCTTCAATCTTCATACAACAGTCGCTTTTCTCCCTTGTCATCAGGCAAGGATATGTTGGCAACTTCAATTACTAAATCTGGTGGCGAATAGATGTCTAGATCGATCGATGATGGAAGTTCCCCAAGGAACAATATCGGCATTCTCACCAATATAGTAAGATGCATCAGGTTGAGCTTCCGCAAAGCCAGCTTTGCGGTAGGATCAGTTATCCCTGCCAGTCAGAGCAATACCTTTAACAGCGGCAAACAGACTCACAGCAACAATGATGACAGTATGGTCCCAGGCACGATCGGAACCAACAGGTGACATTTCAATCCTCCATTTTATGTTGTGATAGTAACACTTGGCTTTTTGATAGGCAGGGTCAGCAATTTCCTGAATATATTCATCCCAAGTGGCTCTCACCCAGGTATCAGTTGGCAGTTTTGTCTTTAGCATGATTTCCTCTATCTAGCAGTATGCCGTTCGTAGTAAGCACTAAAGTGCTTCCCAGGCGCGAAAGCGTCTAGGATCCCGTAGCCCTCTAACCAGGTTTTTCCTATACGCAGTGCCGCACCGACAGGCTACCGGTCCTGCGCGTGATCGCGACACGCTGACGCTGTCGCGCTAAAAACCTGGTTTCTTGATTCGTTTCTTAATTCAAGCAGATCGAGCTCCCTTACTGTCGGCCTCCGAATTTCCAGTCGTTCCCACCTGGTAACTGACTCAGATATTCATTAATTATATCAGGTAAGTCCTGTGCTTCATGTTCGTAGATGAGATCCAACAACTCCTTTGCTGTTTCCAGAATATCTGGTGTCTTTACCAATTCCTGCAATTGAAAGGGACTGTAGGCACCGTCGCACAGTTCCACACTCGCTGTCGAAACCGCCCTTTTCATCGACTCTGCTAATGGGGTTTCCCAACTATCTTGCTTAATATAGTAAGCTTTTTTATTCTCCTGGAGATTCAAATCCTGAATTTCTATCAGTGAATCTCTAATAGACGCGGCCCATGAATTAGTCATGCGTTGCTCTATTTGGTTTTTAATCAGATGAATCAGCATCCTGATTAAAAATGATTTAATGTTCCGCAAAATTGATTTTCTACTCATTCCTTCCAGTTCATCCACAATGGCCAAAGCATCTTGATAGCGCCCTTGCAGGATACTGATTCTTAAATCTACTAGCTCTTGACTCATTGATTTGCTCCCAGTGCTTCTCACTTTTGCTATGCTACTACCCCCTCACCCTAAAGGGTGGGGCTAGACAAACAAAGCCCGCCTGCGCGGGCTAGATTACTTGCATCGAGATGCTCCCCTTTAGCGCTTACTACGAACTATATCTTATCACTCTCAACATTGGTTTGACAACCTCGGTAAGCGCTAAAGCGCTTACTACGAACTACATGATAAAGAAAAGCTAAAGAAAAACTACCCTACAGCCTTGCTTCTGGAATAATGGAACCAAGATAAGTCGGAATGTAGGCTTCCAAACCCGGTAAGTTAGGGTGTGTCATTGCGAGGGGGGATATAAAAGCGGTAACTCTGGTATGCGATCGCGATCTCCTCCCCTCGCAATGACATATTGGCGGTGAAGTTCAACCGGTGAAATCGTCAGATATGATCTTTTCTTTACCAACGGGTTTTGACCACACCCGGTAAGTTAAGAGTTACCGGGTTTCTAAACATGCATGTCAATCTCGCCTGATGCTTTCGGGAACTCCCAGGGGCGAGAGATTCCCGATCGCCCTTAAATTCTGGCAGCGGATCAGTTCGATAAAATTCAAACTCGGTCGTCCTTCTATTTTAGCAACAGACTCGATCGCACCCAAGAGATGTCTGGCCGCTTCAGTTTCATTGTAACCCCGGCGTCCGGCCACGCGAATGGCCATTTCATCTGCTTCTAATTGGGATTGACTGCGGCGGTTCATCCGCCAAACTTGACTGGATGCGATCGCGATCAGTCCCCCAGCGACGACTATGCCCACGGCATCAGCTTGCAGGAGTTCGATCGCAGTGCCCGCAACTCCCAGGGCCGCCAAACCTTGATAAATATCCGGTTTCAGGTAAACTACATTACCAAGCCAGCTAACAGTGCGCAACAGCAACAAATCTCGTTGGGGTCGTGACATTTGCTGCCACAGATTGAAATTGATGTAAATAGGTCGAGATCGATGCCAAGGTAGGGGAAATTTGCAATCAATTACCAATGGTTGTTCCGGTTTGCTGACAATTTTGCTCATCATTCTACCGGAGGCAGGCATCAGATCTAACAGGTGGCTAATTTCTCGATCGGGATTCATATTAGTTGTTGTTTGTTACTTGTATAACCGTTCTCTCGTTCCCGGCCAGAGTCCGGGAACGTCCACCTCCGGTGGGTCTTCCGTATTCGCTGCTAAAACATAGATGGAGAAATATGGAAAAAATCTGCTAACTCTTGGTAAGAATTGTCCGCGAGTTGGCGATCGCCATTCAACACTTCCCCAACTGTAGATTCCTTGCCGAAAATAGGAACTAAATCTTGAGGTTTAAGTTTCTGCCAACAAAGCGAGGTTCGACTAATTTCTGGCATTGGTGGTTCGTGCTTTTCTTCATATTCATAAACCAACATTCCTAAGACATTCAGATAGTCGCGATCGTCTCCCTTTATCCAAAATATCATTAATCGGATTTTGGGTAGCGATCGATTCTGCTTCGTTAGTTATCGTCCGGGGTGGAAATGTGGTAATTAGTTCCATGTAATAACTGTTAGGAGTTTTCAAACCAGTCGTCATTTTTCCAGTTCTCCTTAGTAAAATGTTGTATCTCATATTTGTAGGTATATATGTATGGGCTCAGCATTTGGGCGACAAATTAATGACATCAAACAACAGATCAAATATCCAACGTGCGAAAGTGAGATGCACCCAAATGTTATTAGTCGGTTTTAACCGACTTTAGCCTCGTTCCCATGCTCCGCCTGAGGGTTTTAACCCCCGGCAGGTGAAGTGCGAAGTTATGATATCTCGCTGTCCTAATTTTCTGGACTTTTCATTAACATAACATACTGAGCTGGTTTTGTCAAGCTGGAGATAAAAAGCGATCGCGGACTTGACAAGGATAGCTATGGGATGCTACGATATAAAAAATGACAACTTGGAGCAAGAAAATGTCCCAACCAATAAGTTACAGCATTTCTGTTGAAGATCGAGATATTGTTGTGAGGTTTAATCGAGAGGCGATCGATATGGATGCCTTGACTATATTTTTGGATAATTGGAAGTTAGATGCGATCTGAAAGCAAATTGACAGCAAGTGGCCGCACTTGTTGAAGAAACCGGGATGTTTGGAAGGAGATTGAGCATAAATAATTAGTAGAATAAATCGTGATGAGTTAATTCGGATTATTTCGGCAAGGAAGACGAATAAATATGAGCAAGGAATCTATTTCGAGCAAATCTCAAACTGATTGGCAACGTATTGATAAAATGGACGATCGGGATATAGATTTATCTGATTGTCCAGAAGTGACGGCCCAAATGTTCGATCGGGCGGTGGTTAGACGATCGGCAAAAAAAGCAGAATGTTTTGAGTCTAACGCCGACGCTTCTGCCTCGCCCCGTTCCTACCTCCCGAGTCAATTTTGACTCCTTGACACCAACGATCGCCCTCCAAGCTTCTTTGTAGACAATGCCGACTGCCTCGACTCCGATCCAATAAAAATTATGGCATAAATTAATTTATATGCTATAGTTGTCTTGAAACTATGATTATCTGAGGTGATTGACAATGACAGCATTTGACTGGAAAAGCGCGATCGGAGAATGGACTCAGAAGAGAATCGAAATGCTAAAAGATGAAAGGAAAGCATATCTGCTGCCAGAAGTTATCGAGTCGCAATCCTTAGGTTGTCCCGGCGCCACCGAGGAACAGATCGAAACTGTAGAGGCCCGACTGGGAACCGCCCTTCCCCCTTCCTATCGAGAGTTTCTCAAGGTTACCAATGGCATCCGTTCTCTGGATGGATACGGGATCCGATTCTATTCTACAGAGGAAATCGATTGGTTTTGTGTCAAGAATCAAGATTGGATAGATATTTGGACGGAAGGAATTAAAGAAACGCCCTCCGTACCAGATGAAAAATACTTTATATACGGTGAGGAATACGCTGGCTGTTACTTTCGGAATGAGTATATGCAAACGGCTTTAGAAATTAGTAGCGAATGCGATGGTTATATATATCAACCCTCAAACGATCGCGGAGAATGGAGAATGGGAAGCTTGGGACTTCGGGAACAAAATTTCAGGAGCAAATAGATACAGGTCATTTCGCAAAATGATGGAATTTGTCTTCAACAATCCAGATATGATTCTTTAGTAAGAAGTTAGTTGTTGTGCTAAAGCGCAACAACTAACCAAGGCAAGTTTATGGGTGACCATCAGAAATGGAGATGAGGCATTCTGCAGCCATCTGGCGAATTTCTTCATCCTGACTATTCTGGGCCCAATTCCTCAAAGTATCGATCGCCTTTTGGTTGGCAGCACCGACTTGCCCTAAACTGCGCATTGCTATCTCGCACAGGATAGGACTAGAGGTATTTTGGACAAAGTCTGCTAAGGCATCGATGACATCAGGTTTGCCAGAACCATATTCGCCTAAAGTCATAATGACACCGCTCAAATCTTCATCAGCATGGAAGGTTTGTAATATGTCAATCAAAACCCGGACGACATCTGGGTTGTTGACAGTAATGATGGCTAAACTTTCAATTGCCAAACCGCAAATATCATGCATCAATAGAATAGTTTCATCCCGAGTTTCATCCCAAGTTTCATTCATAGCCTAGATCCTGAGTATAATTTCACTTACTTCATCAGTTTACTATTATTTTTTCTTGGATGATAACACAATTTTATGCTTGGGTTATAGTGGCGCTCGCAAATTTGTAGACAATGGTGGCATCTCAATGCAATAATTAAGAAACCCGGTTTTTCCCAAAAACCGGGTTTCTGGGTTACCGGTTTGCCCGGTGGTTAAACGGTCAGCAAAAAAAAGCAGCATGTTTTGAGTCTAAAGGGAGGACACGGGGCAAGTTTTGGGTACAATAGAAGTACAGATTTGGTACTGACTATGGAAGAGTTACTGGAACTCAAAGACCTACTGATAAAAGGTGATATCAAAGGGGCCCTGGCGATCGCAGAAGAACTAGAAGAGATGAGTCGTGACGATAAAATTACCGCCATTGGCAGTTATGCCGTGATTCTGCTGTTACATTTGATTAAGCAGCAAGTTGAGCACAACTCGTTCTTGGGATTTGTCCATCAGAAACTCAGCAAGGGCTATTCAGAGAAAGAATAAGCGTCGCAAGGCAGGCGGCTATTACTTGAAACCAGAAGAGTTGCGCTTAACTCTAGAAGAAGTTTACGAAGATGCCCTAGATAAGGCTTCTCTGGAGGTGGCGTCAGGTCGCTACGATGCCGATGACTTGGCAGAGATGGTAAACATTGAAGTTGTGATGAGTCAAGCAATGGCTTTTATTTCGCCGACCTAATAATACCCGATCGTTCTTTTTTCATGGCATGGCAGTTACAAATGATTGCCTTGCTACAAAATCGTAAAATATGTTTCTGTTGGACTGATGGGCAATGGTTTCAATGTCTGATTTTGCAAGTCTATTTCTAAACCCAAAGATTCTAAAGGAATTACTCCCAAAAGCGCATCTCCACTTTCAGGCAACTCCAAGCACTCAAATGTTCCTTCCTGCCCAAACATGGATATGGTTGCATCTCGAAAAACTCGGGCTTTGCCAATGCCCATTGCTGTTGCTACGTCTACTTCTTTCAGGAGTTTCAGTCCTAATTGGGCGATCGCGTCCTGTGGCAAGGTCTGCACCTCTGAGGATTGCGCCACTGAGGTCTGCACTTTTGAGGACTACGTCACCTGCGATTATGAAGTCTGCACCTCTGAGGTCTGCACCTCTGAGGTCTGCATCACTGAGTCTTGCGCCACTGAGATTTGCGCGACTGAGTTTTGCGCCACTAAGATCTGCATCAATGAGGTTTGCGTCACTGAGGTTTGCGTCACTGAGGTTTGCGTCACTGAGGTCTGCGCCAGTAAGGTTTGCGCCAGTAAGGTTTACACCTCGGAGGTCTGCACCTCCGAGGTTTGCGCGATCGAGTCTTGCGCCATTGAGTCTTGCGTAACTGAGGATTGCATCAATGAGGTCTGCATCAATGAGTCTTGCGTGACTGAGGATTACGTCACTAAGGTCTGCATCAATATCAATGATGTCTGCTCTGCGCCACTGAGGTTTGCGTCACTGAGTTTTGCGTCACTAAGGTCTGCGCTAGTAAGGTCTGCACCTCAGAGGTCTGCACCTCTGAGGTTTGCGCAATCGAGTCTTGCGCCATTGAGTCTTGCGCCATTGAGTCTTGCGTCACTGAGGTCTGCGCAACTGAGGATTGCGCAACTGAGGATTGCGCAACTGAGGTTTGCGTCACTGAGGTCTGCGTCACCGAGGTCTGCGCCACCGAGGTATACGCCACAGAGGTTTGCACCTCTGAGGATTGCGGCACTGAGGTTTGCATCACCTAGGTCTGCACCTCTGAGGTTTGCGCCACTGAGGTTTGCGCAAATGAAGTTTTTTGCGCCACTGAGGAATTTCCCAACGGTGTTGCAAAAACCCCAATTGCCAATACAACAGCTATAATCGATAATGCGAAATAACAGCGTTGGATCGTCAAGTTTGCCTTCAGAGTTTGGTTTCCCACAGGGATAGAAAACTACCTTGTCTTTGAGTTCCTCCCTCTCCTGACCGTAGCGGTGCAACTCCAACAATAGAATCATCACATTCAGCCCAGCATACACGTCAATTTGTCGCTGACCCAGCTCAATTCCTTGCTCGCGCAATTGCCGCATCTTTTTCTGAGGCAGATTTTCTGGCGGCGCGTCTATGAATTCCCCATCGCACCAGCGGAAATAGAAATCCTTCAACCGATCGAACAACTCCACAGGGCGAAACTCCTCGCTAGCAGTCAGCAACCCCATCAGATATTCCACAATTTCTGGCATCAGGGCCCCGTATCCCAGCAAGTCGTATATTTCCGAATGCAGTTGTTCCTCTTGGATATTAAACCTTTTACGTCTCTGACTCCGTTCTGTCCATTCAAGTATACTTTCCTTGAGGCGATCTGCACATAAAAACTCGCCAAAACTGTTGTGGGTGAACTGCACCGAACCTTCTTGACTGCCTTTCGGAATATAAGAAGTTACCAATGCATTTCGCAAAGGATCGTCGCCAATGCGTTTTTGCGCCTCTTCCAGTAACGCCTTCGCCCCTTCATCCTGTTTCAGACGGGACTCGATCTCCTTTACAGAAGCAAACTCCCATCCTGACTGCACCACGCACAACCCAGCTTCCGAAAGGATGCGCCGCCAATCTTCTATTTCCTGTTCAGTTAACTCCCGTTGCAGCCATTCCGGACGCTGCTTTGTCAGCACCCAATTCAAAAACTGCTCGTAAATCTTGATTTTAGCGCCCGTACTGCTGGCACCATCATCTACTTGCAACTCCCCATCTCGGTGCATTGCTGCCAACAGATACAACAATAGCGGTTCCTGGCCACATTTTTCCTGCACCAGTTTCGGACAGCGCCTGTCTTGCAAAAATGCCTCAAATGCTTCTCTTTTCTTCCTACCGAAAATCGCTTCCCATTTTCCCAACCACTGCTGCTGTCCTTCCGAGTCCATCACCTCAATTCTCACCCGGGACAGGTTATCAGGCATTTGTTCTTTAATTTCTTGCAGCGCTAACGTTCTCCCGGTAATCAACACTCGATGTCCCATATCTTTGTCCCGCTGGGAATCTCGCTGAAATTGCCCCATCTGCCGCAAAAATTGTTCTAAACCGCCGCTAGTTCTGCCCTCCAGCAGCAACTCGTCAAAACCATCTAGTAAAAACAAATATTTTGTATTGCGGTCTTTTAACCAATCATCGCTAGCAAACCTGGCCGAGACAGCATCTCGCAATGTATTGGGAAAACTCTCCTGCAACTTGGGGATATCCCGCAGGCGAATTAACACCGGTATCCAAATCGGGTAAAGTTGGGACCGCACCCAGTCAGCAAACATCCGCGAAAAGACACTCTTGCCTCGTCCCGGTCCCCCTTGCACGAACATTACCAAATCTTGTTTTTGGGGATCTTGGAGGACATCCTTCGCCCAACTTTCTAGATCGAAAGCTTCCGCATCGTCAATTTCATTACCATTTCCATCTAGAGGTTTGGCTTTTAGGGGTACGTAGATATCCCTGAAGGTGAAGTCTTCCCCAAAAACTTTCTCCAGGGGTTTGGTAGCAATCTGTTCTGTAAGATAATCATCAATACTTTGGTATTTCGTTAATTCCTGACGCCACTCGCTGAACGAGGGTTGGGCCAGATGTTGGACCGCGTCTCCGGACTCCGCCCAAGCAGACATCATGTAGCGATAAGTATTCCCAGCTACTCGCGCCGTTAAAATCTTAGCTTCTTCTGCTTCCAGTCCTGCATCTTGCAGTCGCGCCAACAGCACTTGACCGAATGCTTGTGCCAATTTACAGTCATGGAAGCAAACCACTGCTTTCCTAGCGTTATCCTCATCCAGTTCCAACTCTGATAACTGTTTAATCTGTTCTTGGACGGATGCAGAAACCGGAGTTTGGCCGATGCGACTTAACAGATCCTCATCTTTAAAAAATCCCTTCAAGCTTTCTAGATAAGCTGCTTGACTGACAAGGGCGACGCATTGTTCTAGCGTGGGCGGCTTTTGAGTTTTTTCCAGGTACAGCTTGTTCAGGAAACAAGTAGAACATTTTTGTGCTAAACTAGAGCTATACTCAATGCAGACCCAATTCAGCTA
>JACOMV010000043.1 GCA_014324065.1 Hormoscilla sp. SP12CHS1
GATGTGGCGAAAAAAGCAATTAAAGGCTCTATGAAAGGTAAGGAGTTTAAGGATTTTATTGAACATGAGCTGGTTCCGATGCGCTTCGCCAGGGCCAGCCCGAATATCAGACCGAGAGAGTAACTGATAATTTTGGGCTTGCTTAACATTATTATACCTCCTCCTAAACATTAATTTTGGGCTGAAATTTGCGCAAGCGCAGGGCATTCGTGACCACAGAAACGGAGCTAAATGCCATCGCCGCACCAGCAATAACTGGGTTGAGCAGCCAGCCAAAGAAGGGGTAAAGAATTCCTGCCGCTATGGGAATGCCAGAAACATTGTATATATAGGCAAAGAAGAGATTTTGGCGGATATTTTTCATGGTAGCATGGCTCAGTTGGATTGCAGCGATAATGCTGCGTAAGTCCCCAGAAATTAAGGTAATGTCGCTAGCCGCGATCGCTACATCGGTGCCCGTACCAATGGCAATGCCCACATCCGCTTGTGCTAAGGCCGGGGCATCGTTAATGCCATCTCCTACCATGGCCACAATTTTACCTTCTGCTTGTAGGGCTTTTATTTGTGCTGCTTTTTGGTCCGGACGCACTTGGGCAATGACTCTGGTAATCCCCACTTCTCGCCCGATCGCCTCAGCAGTTTTGCGATTATCTCCGGTCAGCATCACCACCTCTAATTTCATCCGCTTTAATGCTTTAACTGCTTCGGTAGAGGAGGGTTTGAGGGCATCTGCTATCCCGACTAATCCCGCAAGTTCCTTGTCAACAGCGATCCAAGCTGTTGTCTTGGCCTGGGCCTCCCAATCTTCACCCATTGATGCTAAAGATTTAGTATCTATTGACAAGTCATCCATCCAACGTTGGGTGCCAATTTGCACCAGGCGATCGCCCACAATCCCTTGAACCCCCATCCCGGGAATGGCGGCAAAGTTCTGTACTTTCGGAAGGGGCCCGGTTCCCCCCTGCGATCGGGCATATTGCACTACCGCTGCTGCTAGGGGATGTTCGGAATTTTGTTCGACTGCTGCGGCTAAACTCAGAAGTTTTATTTCATTGCTATCTGCCGTGCCTTTGACAGTAACATAGTTGGTGACGCTGGGTTTACCTTCAGTGATGGTGCCAGTTTTATCCAAGACGATCGCCTGAATTTTATGAGCCAGTTCCAAACTATCAGCACCCTTAATTAAAATCCCATTTTCTGCCCCTTTCCCAGTCCCCACCATTATAGAAGTAGGGGTGGCTAAACCCAGGGCGCAGGGACAGGCAATAATTAAAACGCTGACAGTGGTGATGGTGGCCAGGGTGAAGTTACCCGTGACATTAAACCAGATGACGAAGGTGCCAATGGCGATCGCCATCACAGCGGGCACGAACCAGGCCGTTATCCGATCGGCCAACTGCTGAATGGGTGCTTTAGAACCTTGGGCCTCGCGTACCAACTTCACGATCTGGGTCAAGACTGTATCCTTACCCACCCGGGAGGCCCGTAACTGAAAACTTCCCGTCTTATTAATCGTCCCCCCGATCGCCTCATCTCCGGGTTTTTTGGTGACCGGAATTGGTTCTCCGGTCACCATCGATTCATCTACCTGAGAAGTCCCTGCAATTACCTCGCCGTCAACGGGAATTTTTTCCCCAGGATGGACGACCACTATATCCCCAACCACTACTTCTTGAATGGGAATCTCTACCGACTCTCCATTGCGCATCACCCGTGCAGTTTTTGCTTGCAACCCCATCAGTTTGCGGATCGCTTCCGAAGTTTGTCCCTTAGCGCGACTTTCCAGCAACCGCCCGAGGAGAATCAGGCTAATAATTACCACCGCCGCTTCGTAGTATACTTCCGGTTGCAAACCCCGATCCAGAAATAAACTCGGGAAAAACGTAGCCAACAGGGAATACAAATAAGCTGCGCCCGTTCCCAAGGCCACTAAGGTATTCATATCCGCTGTGCGACCTTTGCAAGCTTTCCAGGCGCCGACAAAAAAGCCTTTGCCACACCAAACCATAACAGGTATGCTCAAGAGTAGCTGTACCCAGGCATTGTGCATCCATGTGGGGATAAATGGTAAGCCCAGTCCTGTCATTGCTGGCAAAGAACCCACTACCAGCAGCATACTGATAATACCTCCCCAGAGCACTTTGCGGGTTAACTCTTTTTGTTCTGCCTGCTGCGCCCTCTTCTGGGCATCTTGTGCAACTCCGTCCATTTCCTGTAGAGGAAAGGCGCTATAACCCGCCTCTGTTACCGCCTGGCCGATCGTTTGCAGGTTGGTTTCCTGGGGATTATACTTAACCGTAGCTTGGGACATGGCGAAGTTGACATGACATTCCCTGACGCCCCGAACCCCTTGGATCGCCCCTTCGATGCTAGCTGCACAAGCGGCACAACCCATGCCTTTTAACTGGAGATTTGCTGTTTCCATTGTCATGACAGTTTACAAAACACTTTAATTTCAAGCTACGACATAAAAATGAAATTAGAATGAAATTCGACCATCGCCCGTAGCGATCGCCTGGCAAGCTGCCGGTTCTGCTCCCGCCGGTAGCCGACCGCGATCTCTATCCTTTCCAGGACGGTGCCCTGTCTGTGCACAGACAGGGCACCCGCTATTATACCATTTTGGAAAAACAATGCTACAATTAGTTTCAGCATCATCTTTTTAGTCGGTATAACACCGACTGATCGTGCGCTATCGGCCTTTAGGTTTGAACCGGAAGGTGTCGAGTGGGTAGTGTTCAGGAGATGTCCCCGCCCGTTGTGCGCACCGTTCCGGAAAAATCGGCGCTCCCGGGATATACCTCGACCCCACCGGACATCTCGGGACCACGATAAGTAGTTCGTAGTTCGACCTTGGACACCAGAAAGCTTCAAATTACCACAGAGCAAAGGTTATCATCTTATTGACTTAAAAATCAAATCTAAATAATTATGCCCTACTACTTACACCTGGTGGCGGGTGAAGTACTCTCCATGCAGAGGTTGAAAGCAGCCACAGTTCCGGTCTAGCCTGCCGACATGAAAGCCGACTTGGTCACATAGTAAGCGTGACATGTCAAAGGTAAGCGTGACATGCCACATAGTAAGCGTGACATGTCACATAGTAAGCGTGACATGCCACATAGTAAGCGTGACATGCCACATAGTAAGCGTGACATACCACATAGTAAGCGTGACATACCACATAGTAAGCATGACATGCCACATAGTAAGCGTGATTTGTCCCATGGATGCGGTCATGCAGACCGTTGATAGAGTAGAGAACTTTTGCTCTTTATGACTGCCAGACGGGTGTGGTCATGGGTCAGTTGGTTTCAGGGGCAGCGGCAACTGTAGCATTGTTTTTCCAAAATGGTATTACTATGCTATCATATATGGTATGAGATTGGGGCGATCGCCCGATAGTCTCAGCTACCGGGACACAAATCAGTAAAGGTACATTTCTGTCATTTACAACCCAATACTATTGCCTACTTTTCATATAGTAAAACCCCCTGTTTCTCAGAGAAACAGGGGGTTTTTACTTTTCCAATTATATAATGTATCGCCTGCAATTTTTCTGCGCCAAAATTTATTTTACGCGCTAGCCAAGCGGTCTCCAATGCCCGATTTTTGCCGGCAATCACCGGCGATTTTCGGTTATGATTAGCCCCGGGGGCCGTCCGGTTTACAGCATAAAGTCGAGAGTGATGGGGTCATTGTCAGTTTATTAGTAGCGCCGTTCTAGTTAACTTCGATCCAATCACCGACCTTCGCAATGTCCGCCAGATATAAGAGATTAATCAAGTGAATTACCGCCTTGGCGACGCCCACCATGATAATTTGTACGGAGTGCTTTTCGCGGGTTTTTGCTGTTTTAGTTTTCGGCATTGGAGTTGCCTCTCTTAGAGATTTTTAATATTCAATGGTTTTGGCGTAAATTTAAAACCCTTATCTGGTCTGAATTTGACAGAATTATCCTTGAAGATGAAAATTGTTGCGATCGCACCTAGATAAGGATCTGATTCAGTAAGAATACATATTGACATTCGGAACCGGTAAATATGCGAAAATAAAAAATGAGCGATCTGGCAATTTGGGTAGGGGCACGGCATCAGTTAATTATCGACGATGATGAAGAATGTATGTACTGCCGTGCCCTGGCATCAGTTAACTATCGGCGATGATGAAGAATGTATGTACTGCCGTGCCCCGGTGCCCCAGAAAAATCCGATCGCGCAACTTTTATTTCCGGGCAGGACATAGTATAATTGTATTAACCGCTCAATGAATCGGGTCTCCTGGGGTTTTGGTGATAAGTAAAACTTATATATACGCCAAATCAAGGCTTTCAGCCTTTTTGATCGGACAAAATTGTATCTCAGTATACAATTTACACCACAAACCCAGGAGAGCCAATGAATCGCAAACAGATGAACGACTCAAATAACCAGACCTTGACTAGCGTCCACACGACTAACTTTCCCAATATCCTCGACCAGTTGGGGATTTCTTTGGTGGTTTCTACTTATCAAGCGGGGAAACTGGTGGTCTTGCGATCGGACGCTGGCGTAATCAACACGCACTTTCGGGCCTTCAACAAACCGATGGGAATGGCAGCAACCAGGGAGAAAATTGCCATCGGCACTGCTTATCAAATTTTGGACTTACGGAACGTTCCTGTAGTAGCAGAGAAACTGGAACATCCAGGTAAACACGATGCCTGTTACTTGCCTCGCAACATTCATATTACCGGAGATATCGATATTCACGAAATGGCATGGGCCGGAGAGGAACTTTGGTTTGTGAATACTAAGTTTTCTTGTCTATGTACTTGGGGCCATCCTAACAGTTTTGTCCCCCGCTGGCGACCGCCATTTATTAGCGGATATGATTTGATGGACCGCTGTCATCTGAATGGGTTATGCTTGCAAGATGACAAACCTAAATACGTGACGGCCTTGGCGGAAACGGATAGTCCTGCTGGGTGGCGACAGCATAAGGCTCGTGGTGGGGTTTTAATTGATGTAGAAGTAGATGAAGTCTTGCTGCGGGAACTTTCTATGCCTCATTCTCCCCGCTGGTATCGCCAACAGTTATGGTTGTTAGAGTCGGGTAACGGATCTCTGGCAAAGGTTGACTTGAATAATGGGAAACTGCATACTGTTGCTAGCTTGCCGGGGTTTACTCGCGGCCTGGACTTCTGGGGGGATCTGGCCTTTGTCGGGTTGTCCCAAGTTCGGGAACGGGCCGTGTTTACCGGTCTGCCCATTACCGAACTTACCGAACGGATCTGTGGGGTCTGGGCGGTACATATAGAAACTGGGGAAACGGTGGCATTTCTCAAGTTTACTGCGGGAGTTGAAGAAATATTTGCGGTGTCGGTTTTGCCCCAGACTCGCTTCCCGGAAATTGTAGACTGGAACGAACCTTTGCTGCGTACTTCCTATGTTTTGCCCGATGAGGCCCTCGCCGAAACGGTGAATATGACGACAGCGCAAGTTGAAGGGGAAAAGCTATTACTGCGCGGCAATGCTTTCTACAATCAAGGGAAGCTAAAGGAGGCGATCGCCTGCTATCGGGAGTCCCTGGAATGGCAAGCTGATTTCGGACAGGCAAGGTACAATCTGGGGGTCGCTTTGGGTGATAATGAGGAATATGATGAGGCGATCGCCTGCTTGCAGGAGGTCATCGAGAAAGAACCAGACAATGCCGATGCCCATAATAGTTTGGGTTTTGTCTACAGTCAAAAGCGGGAGTTGTCAAAGGCGATCGACCATTATGAAACGGCGATCCGATTCAACGCCACCTTTGCCAAGGCTCATTTTAACCTGGGCATGACCCTGTTGCAAATGGGAGAATTTCAGAGGGGATGGGCGGAAAGCGAATGGCGCTGGCAAACCGAACAGTTTACTCCCTTTCAATGTCCTCAACCTCGATGGGATGGCAAGGATATCCTGGATAAAACCCTCTTAGTTCATACGGAACAAGGGGCCGGGGATGCCATGCAGTTCGTCCGCTACATTCCTTTAGTGGCGTCCCGCTGTCAGCGGGTTATTCTGGTCTGCATGCCGGAATTAACTCCCTTATTTGCTACTATAGAAGAAATCGACGAAATTCAACCTCCTGGAGAAATTGGCCTAAAGGAATTTGATGTTTATGTCCCCTTAATGAGTCTTCCTTATCTCTTGGAGACCACTGCTGATACTATCCCTGCTACTATACCTTATCTCGCTGTACCGCCATCATACATCCAGCAGCACCCATTGCCTAGCACCGATCGCCTGAAGGTGGGTATTGCTTGGGGGGGCAGTCCTACTCACAAAAACGATCGCCACCGTTCCTGCAAGTTAACGGATTTTCTCCCGATTTTACAGACTCCCGGGATTGATTTCTACAGTCTGCAAAAGGGGAAACGTACTTCTGAGTTAAAGGATCTTCCCCCCGAGATCCAGATAGCAGACTTAAGGGAACAGTTACAAGACTATGGGGATACAGCAGCTATTATTAGTCAACTGGACCTGGTGGTCAGCGTCGATACTTCTGTAGTGCATCTGGCGGGGGCTTTAGGTAAAACTGTATGGACTCTCTTGTGTTTTAATTCTGACTGGCGCTGGATGGTAACGGGAGAGGAGTCTCCTTGGTATCCCACTATGAAATTATTCCGTCAGTCCCAACCGGATGATTGGCATTCTGTCTTTGCGCAAGTACAGGATGCTTTGTCGAAATATTGACAAGAAACCGGGTTTGGTGTAATAATTTTGGCGTTGGATAAGATTTGCTTCCTCCAAACCCGGTTTCTGGCCCCACTCCCAATACTTCAAGGTTTTGGATATAGGTTGTCCGGAGCGAGGGGGAACACAGAAGTAGCGATTAACTTAAGACAGGGAACGAGGAATGGGAAATTTGTCTGTTTTTTCCTTGACACCCAATTTCTAACTTAACCGATTATAATTAAAGGACTGGACAGTGCGAATTGATAATGTAACTGCTCTGATTGGAAGCAGGTTTGGACTCAATCGCTATCCTTGAGGCAAATCGCGGGTGACTACGGGCTGTAAGGGTCTCCCTGCAAGGGTTTGTTGCTTGAGGGCTAGGTCGTATTGTGTGAGAACTTCGCACTTCTTCGAGTAAAGTAGAGATGTCATGTTCGGAGGTTTTCATGGTCAAGTCTGGGTTACGCCTCGCCACTGTACCGACCGCACAGGTGGCGGATCTGGCCTCTACTGGCTGGCGAGATGTCGAGCAAGTGCAGCCTGACGGTACTACTAAAACGATCCCGGTTCCTCTAACATCTATAGAGTTTTTGCATCCAGAGGAAGGTTATTACTTGCCTAACAACAGTTTTCACGAAAATGTTACCATCAATGCTGGCCAGATGTTGCGCGATCGCTATGCCAAAGATCCCACAGTGGGTGTTTTCACCGACATGTTGGTCGAATGGGATAATCCCGATATGAAAAATAACTGTCCGGACCTGTTCGTGGCGTTTGGCATCGCTCCGGGAACCCTCCGCTACCAGGCAAACCAATCTGGGCGTTTGTACCAATTGAGATTACGGAGATCGTAGTAAATGTTGAGGTCGGATGCCACAAACACTTGCTCCGAGGCAATATTCCTCGGTTGGAAAGTGTCGGACAACAGCGTTGACTGTAGTCCGTGATATTGGTCTGGCATGGAGATATCCTCGGGATCTTCGCTGGGCAGGTCGTACATTGTCGGCAAGGTCTGCCGAGGTGAAAGAGGCGGATGGGATTGGGTGGGTAGCGTTGCTAGGGAGTTCATAGCCAATCTCCTACTAGGGGGTCTTCTCTATTTTAATATCCGATTTTTCGGACCGTCCGCGGGCCGATCGCGTAGGCGGAGTTTGCGCGGAGTGCATCGAAGGCCACGGCATTAATAGCATCGAGCAGTTTCTGTTGAATGCGGCTATGTTGTCCTTGGGGCATGGACTTTTGTGACACTTGACCGTTGATACTCACTGGCCGGTTTCGTTTTCGGTAAGGCCAGAAACTCAACAACGTGAGTTGTTTGATTGGAGTCTGAACCATTGGCAATTCTATCCCTTTTAGTTTCTTATGCTTCTGCTCGCGCCAGTAGCCGCTGTCGTGACCCCGATCGCCCGACACCCGCTCAAACTATGGTATCATATCTGGTACGAGATGGGGCGATCGCCCCTTTCGCCTCCAAACCCATCAGCTAGCGCCAGCCTGCTGTTGGGTAGTTTACAGTATAGTAACTGAGTTAATCATATCCAGTGGCCAATGCAACTAGAAGACTACTTTGACTTTCTCGCCCCTGACGACATTCGCCTTAAAGGCACGCGGATGGGCATTGAAACTATTCTTTATCGTTTCATTCATCAATGTCAAACTCCCGATGAAATTGTCCGCACCTATCCAGCGCTGACATTGGAACAAATTTATGCTACGATTCTTTATTATTATCACGAAAAAGAAAAAGTCAGTGCCTATCTGACTGACTGGTTGGAGTGGAGTCATAGAGTGCGGGAGGAGCAAAAACGCAACCCTCCACCCTTTATTGAGAAACTTCGGAAATTCAAAGCCGAACGCGATGCAATGAAAAAAGCTAATGACCATTAACTATTTGCTAGATGAAAATGTCGATCCCCTTTATCAAATACAGATCCGCAAACAGCAACCATCTTTAGTTATCTGGAAAATAAGGGATCCGGGCATTCCTCCAAGAGGAACGCTCGATCCGGAAATATTATGCTGGTGCGAAGAGAAAAATTTTATCCTGTTAACTAATAATCGGAAATCTATGCCTGTACATTTAGCCGACCGCTTGGCGTCAGGTCGTCACGTACCAGGTATTTTTATCTTAAATGATAATCTGAGTATCGGCGATACTATTGAAGAGTTGATAATAATTGCTTTGGCATCGACAGTTGATGAGTATAGAGACAGGATTTCTTATATGCCTATATTATAGAATCCCTACAGTGGTCGTGAAGGCGATCGAATTCGGCGGTGAAAAACCGGGTTTCTGAGTACACGCGACTTTCGCCTCGCCGAGATAAGAAACCCGGTTTCTGGGTAGACTGCAACAAATTGTCTGAGGTCGCCATTCAGGATGCATCTGCTCAGACAACAAGGCACTTTCAGTAATGTGCTAAAATGGCCATCATCTATTGCTATTACCCCCTGATGCGCAACCAACCAAAGATTTGACTTGCAGTCAATTGTAAATGGGGGAGAAAGCTAGGAACGGGTAACAAAACATCATTACCGATCTCAAACAACCCGGGGGACGAATTCAAATTGTAGGTAAGTATGAGTTCCTCTCCCGGATCGATCAGCCAACCTAATTCGGTGCCGTGGTTGAGACAGTGAAAAATGTTGCGGTCACCCGAGTTGCTAGTTGGTCCGGACTGAGAATTTCAATCGTCCAGTCCGGATGGGTTGTAAAGGAATTGATTATATTCCCGATCGTCCCATCGGCATTAGTAGAGATTCTATCCCATCTAAACACTGCAATGTCGGGAACCGTGGAACGACCACCAAAGGTACGGCGTAACTCCGGTAATGCCAGAGCAATAGATTCTGCTTCTGCTACGACATTAATAGCATCGAGCAGTTTCTGCTGAATGCGGCTATGTTGTACTTGGGGCATGGGCTTTTGTAATACTTGACCGTTGATATATTCGCTAGCTGGTTTCGTTTCCGGTAAGGCCAGAAACTCCTCAAGAGTAAGTTGTTCGATCGCAGTCTGAACCATTAGCAATTCTATCCCTTTTATTCATCCCATTTTGTCAAACTTAGTTCTTCGTAGGTTGGGTTGACGTGAGTAAACCCAACCAGAGATTAGGCCAACAGCAGCGTTAGGTTGGGTTTCGTGCCTCAACCCAACCTACAGATGATATAATTTTGATTATGGGCAATTTAATCGGACATGATATAATCCTTTTTCTACAATGTTTTCAGTCGGTTTTAACCGACTTTAGCTATTAGCCTCTGGTTTGAACCAGAGGCGGGCCATGAGACTAATCGAACTTAAATTAACCACTATAACGAGGACGCCCCCAAGGTAGTAATGTAAACAACCGCTTCATCTGCGGGAATGCCTAAAACATCGTTAACCTGGTCGTCAAAAAAACCACCGATGCCGCTGACTCCTAAACTGAGGTGAATGGCAGCTAAGTTCAGCCTTTGCCCCAGATGACCCGCATCCATATGCAGGTAGCGATACACCCGATCGCCATATTTCTCCACAGCTTTTTGCAAATCAGTGGTATGAAATAAAACCACCCCTGCATCCCGTCCCAAATCTTGCCCCAGACATAAATAATGTAACTGTTGTCGGAAGTTCTTAAACCGAATTTGTCGGAGTTCCTGAGCCTTGGGTGCATAATAATAGCAGCCTTCTTCTAATCCCGTCACCCCAGAAACCGCAATAAAGGTTTCCAGTAAACTCAAATCAAAATAGTCGGGATCGCCATCTAACCCCTGGTCGAGATAATGTTGAGGTTGATAGGTAAAGTCCAACAAGGCTTTCAGTTCCTCTAAGGTTAAGTCGCCACCAGTGTAGGCACGGGTAGAACGGCGCTTGAGAATGGTTTGTTCTAAGTTTTTCTGGTTGTCCTTTAAAGCGATCGGGGTCGTGGCAGTAGACACCTTCAGACAAAATGGGAAATTATATTTATCTTCCCCTGTTTCCTCATCAGCAGCCTCCTGCCAATTGACAGAATCATGAGGATCTGACTTAATCTCAGTAGCGCCATGGAGGTATGCTAGCAGTTCCCCATCTCGGATGCGAGGATATTCCCTTTGGATGTCCGAAGAAAAAGCTGTTCTGTAGGAGGGGAGGGACTCTTCTGTCAGGGGAATTACGGCGATCGCCCCTTCCTGTTGCGAGTCTAAATATAGCAGGTCATTCACCTGGCGATCGACAAACCCCCCAATCAAGCGAACTCGGTAGCCATTCAACGCTCCTGCCAATTCTATATTACCCAGCAGATGACCAGTGTCGAGAAAAATCCGCCGGTAGGCACGGTCTTGGTAGCGCCAAGCCGATCGATAGAAAACAGCAGTGGTGACAATTGCCAACTGGGTAGTCTTTAGTAATGGATGTCCGAAACAGGCAGCAAGCAGCTCATCCCAGACATCATTATCCCAAAAAAGCATCAAAGAATGAGTCTGAGGCTGATAGTTATACAACCCAGGCTTGAGCAAAGGCGTCCCACGGGAGATCAGATAAAGTTCAGCGGGGTACAGCCCCCCTGCCGAGGGGGCCGCCCTCATATAAAACGGTTCTCCCATCATCGTCGGCACCATTGCTGTCACCCCATAGCTGCAAAACAGGAACCGGGATAACCGCTGCCAATCACTCTTGGTCGTCTCCTGTAAATAGGGCTTCAGGTCTACTGTTGTCCCGATTTTGTATGACTTGAACGGCACCGGTTGTTTCGACCAGTCTAATCCCTGACTCTTGGCAGCTATAGTTTCTGGGTCGTACTTGGTCCGTTCGTGGTAATGCTGGGCGATCGAGGCTTTCTGTTCTGGCATAGGTCTGGCCTTGTTTAGCAAATCTAGCAGCAAATAAGATCGATCTTTACATTCTGCACCCCCACCGGGGCCAGGCCGCACTGGCATCGCCATGCAGACTGCGTTACAAATCTTAAAAAAGCATTATAACAACTTTGGCTTCCGTTACAATCTTTTACCTTGTCAATCATAAGCATAAATGCTCACAAGTACCGAGAGAGTACACAGGTGACAGCACGATTAATAGTAAGTAAGATGGAGCAAAAGATCAGCGCAGAGGAATTACTGGCTCAATATGCCAAGGGCGAACGAAACTTTGAGGGCATTGACTTAGAAGAGGCTGATTTATTTGAAGCGGATTTACGGGAAATTAACCTCAAGGGTAGCAATCTCACGCAAGTATACCTACCTTATGCTAATCTGAGTCAAGCTTCTCTGCAAGCAGCTCAACTTCAGCAGGCGCAACTTGGAGATGCCCAACTCTATAATGTGAATTTATCAGGGGCTATGCTTCGGGGCGCTAATCTTTCCAGAGCTAATCTCCGTTATGCTAATTTGCGGGGTGCTGACCTGTCAGGTGCCAATTTGCAGGGTGCCGACTTGTCTAAGGCCGATCTAGGTGGTGCCGATCTCAGCAAAGCTAATTTTAGTAGAGCGAACCTAGAGAATGCTAATCTGGCAGGGGCCCAGTTGCGTAGCACTAACTTTTTTAATGCACAAAATGTTAATTTTGTCAAGGCTGACCTTGATGAAACGACCATTTTTCCCGATGGACACTGGCAAAGTATCTCTTGAGGGGAGTGGTCAGTTGTATTAGAGGTAGGTGGTCAGTTGTATTAGAGGTAGGTAGTCAGTGGTCAGTAGTCAGTAGTAAACTAACAACTAACAACTAACAACTAACAACTAACAACTAACAACGCTAACTGCTGCGAGTAAAACAAAGGCAAAGAAGAATCTGGTCAGGTGATAACAATGAATAACTACCCTGGAGCGCTTGGGTTTGGGTGACAATTTAGATCGGACTAGTGTGGTGGAGTGGTTTCAAGTGAAAGCTGATTCAGACAAGGAAGCCCAGAAGGAGGCTTTTGCTAGCTTGAGTGCTAAACATGCTCTGGAGTCCGAAGAGTTAAAACAGTGGCAAGTTGTCGTACTTCAGAAACAGCCCTAGTGTCAGCGTCAGGGACGAGAATGAACAATGAGGAATTGTCTTAACCCTATGCAAATTAAGAGGCGTCATCAATGGTCTACTTCCACCCAGTCGGCAACTGCAATTCAACAACAGCTAGTTCCCGAGGTAATTACTACTGACCAGCTAGAGTCGGTGCAGTATGTGGCGGGAGTGGATGTGGGCTTTGTTGATGACGGTGCTACCAGTCGCGCTGCGGTGGCGGTGCTGAGTTTTCCCAGTCTGGAACTCTCCGAACAGGCGATCGCCCAACGCCCGACTCAGTTTCCTTATGTTCCGGGATTCCTCTCTTTTCGGGAAATACCGCCAGTGCTAGAGGATTTAGAAAAACTTAACACAACCCCGGACTTAATTTTATGTGATGGTCAAGGTCTGGCTCATCCCCGCCGTTTTGGTCTGGCCTGTCATCTGGGGGTATTGACTGATATCCCTACTATCGGCGTCGCTAAGTCCCGGTTGATTGGCACTCATGCTGAATTACCGGTGGAAAAAGGCAGTTGGCAACCCCTCATACACGAGCAGGAAATTATTGGCGCTGTACTCAGAACCAGAAGCACCGTCAAACCTCTGTATGTCTCTATTGGTCATCGCGTCAGTCTCCCTACTGCTATAGATTACGTCCTGCGCTGTACTCGGTCCTATCGTCTCCCAGAGACTACTCGGATCGCCGATCGACTGGCCTCCCGATAGCTTGGCTGTATGCGCCGCCCTTTGCACCTCCGGAGGTGGCGGTCGGGACTAGCCAAAAACTTCCCAGAAGGCAGAAGTACTCTATAATATGATAACATTAGATAACATCAGACTGAATTCAACCCAACGGGCATAAGTTTTACTAAAAAGTGGGTTTTACGACAGATAATCAATCTCTACGCTTGCAAGTTAAACTCTATCGCTCTTATATCGCCATTTACCATGAAGATAGGGAAGTGGGATTTTGTACGCTGGAATTTGCGGACTTAATTGTGGAAGCATTAAACGAAAACGATCAGTTACACGAAGAGAATGAAACGATCAATAAAGCACTGCAAATGGCTTGTCTGGAATTGCTCAAACGCTCTAGTCTTTCTAGGTCTAGTCTGCTAAAACCTTTTTGATGCTCGTGCTGCTTCTTTTCCGGTAATTTGTTCAGTAACTGTATCGCGGCGATTACTTCCTGGTCGTCGTCCAGGATGGGAAATGCTAATATGCTTTCGGTGCGGTAGTTATATTTCTTGTCATTTTCTTTGACTAGCTGAGAACGAGGATATTCGTAGACATTATCGGAGATGTGGATCAGTTTTTTGCTCTTAGCAACTTGACCGGCAATTCCTTCGCCGACTCGCACTTGAATATCTAGGAATTCACCTTTTTCATTCTGAGCTACTAGAGACCAAAGTTCTGTCTTTTCTTCGTTCAGTAAAAAGATGGTGCTGCGGTCTGCACCTAGGAGTTTGCCAATTTTCTCGGTCACATCTCGCAGCACTTCATAGAGAACCTGAGTCGAGCCTTGTTCTTCGCTGGATTCCTGTGATAGTATGTCTACCTGGGTGACTAAGAGTTTTCTTTCTAGTTGGCAAATGTGTTGATAAATTCAGACTCACTCTCCTCTTTCTCTCCCTTGACTTTTCCGTAGGCTTTTTCTACCCAATCAAGATCGAATACATACTCATAAATTAAGTTGTGGACCTTTAAGAAGCCGTGCTTTTTGACTACTAAACCTAACAGCCGCAGTTCCGTCTGTTCTGCACTTTCATTGGCTACTATGAAGCCTTCTTGCAAAATTTATTGATATAGTTTTAATAGCTGAATGTTGCGCGGCTTCGGCTCGAACAGCCGATTGCGGATATTCTGCAAAGGTTTGAGTTCGGGGTTTTGCTCCCAATTGGCTAGCAGGCGTGATTGCGCTGCGCGCACGCTACGCGATCGCACCATTTCTTATACCCATTCAGTTTCTCTGCCTGCTGGGGGAGAGTCGGGAGCTTCTACGATCATCTGAAACAGCTTCTGGGTCAGGAAGGGCTGTCCTCCAGTACATTTTAACACTGCTGCAAGCAATTTTTTGTAGTTATGAGATTTTTCTTTTAATCTCATTGCTAGCAGTACGCCGCTATTCGGCTCGGCCTGCATCGGAGATGATGAATTTGTTGAAACCATAGTGCAACCTGATTATAATATGGGGGTGAATACCGCTGTAGTTCCCTCAAACCACAAGTATAGCACCCATACTGGAGACGCGATCGCCTCTGGTGGCTAGAGATCGACTAACCAGATTAGAGAGTATAAAGAGTAACGGAGCCTTACTGATGAACCTCGGTCAAGACACCAGACCATTCTAAAGGAAATCAGGATCTTTTAATTGCTAACTTCTCAAGGAGAAAGGCATGGATAATTTGTTAAATGTCTGCATGGGTCTGGGTTTAAGTGCAGCCTGCGGTTTCCGGGTGTTTGTGCCGTTGCTGGCCATGAATCTGGCGGCACAGTCTGGAGAGATATCCCTGGCACCGGAGATGGAGTGGATCGGTACAACTCCAGCAACGATCGCCTTTGGAGTGGCAACGGCGGTGGAAGTGCTGGCCTATTACGTGCCTGTGGTTGATAATCTGCTGGATACTATAGAGGTGCCAGCGGCGATGATCGCAGGGACAGTTGTGACGGCTGCGGTTGTCCCGGATATGGACCCGACTTTAAGATGGATATTTGCTGCTATTGCTGGGGGTGGTGCGGCGGAAACGATCGAACTAGCGACTAGCGCCACCCGTTTAGTATCTACAGCTGCTACTGGCGGGATGGCTAATTCAGTGGTCTCTACTGTGGAAGTTGGCAGTGCTCTGACTTTGTCTCTGTTGACCTTAGCTATACCTGCCTTGGCAGCGATCGTGGTGGGAGTGCTGATCGTCTGGGGCGGGAAAAAGATTTATAAACACTTTTTCAAACGCAACCGCAACCAGACTGAAGACCTTGGCGAAACTATGCATGATGAATGATACCATAGCTGTTATTAACAAGGTGATTTTACCTCAATGCAACAGATTCAAGGTACAACTAAATTGCTGGGGGTGATTGGTTATCCCGTGGAACATTCTTTGTCGCCCCTGATGCATAATGCGGCGATCGCCCACTTAAACCTAGATTACGTCTATCTGCCTTTCCCGATCGCGCCGTCAGATTTATCGGTAGCGATCGGGGGTTTTGGGGCTATTGGTTTGGTGGGCTTTAACATCACTATTCCCCACAAGCAGGCGATTATGCCTTTATTATCGGAGATTTCCCCCGTAGCGCAAGCCGTGGGGGCGGTGAATACGGTATGGCGGAAGGCTGGGGGTTGGTACGGTACGAATACAGATGTGGCTGGATTTATTGCCCCCTTGCAAGATGATAACCGGGATTGGACTCAATGTATAGCTGTGATTTTAGGTAATGGCGGTGCTGCGAGGGCGGTGGTGGCGGGTTGCATGCAGCTGGGTTTGGGGGAAATTCATGTAGTGGGGCGATCGCCGCAGAAGTTAGCAGAATTTAAGAGCAGTTGGGATAGTCCCCTACAGATTCACCCTTGGGAAAAGTTACCAGAATTACTGCGATCTGCATCACTTTTGGTGAATACAACTCCCATTGGCATGTATCCCCATGTGGATGATTCTCCAGTGTCCGCAGAGGTGATGGCCAAATTGCCGGAGGGGGCGATCGCCTATGATTTAATCTACAGTCCCAATCCTACGCTGTTCCTGGAACAGGCGCAAGCTGTGGGGGCGCGGGCGATCGATGGATTAGAGATGTTGATACAGCAAGGAGGAGCAGCTTTACAGATGTGGTTAGAGCAACCGGTCCCGGTAGATATCATGAGGCAATCTTTGTGGCAGAAATTGGGAGACACACTTTACGGCCGTTACGGCTTACCGGTAGTCCTAATCTAGTGTTTAGATTGCCATGCAATACAAGGTAGTGTAGCTAAGCGTTAATTAATGACCAGCATGCCGCATGCGCGGCGCTCCATCTCCACCTAATTTCAAGCACTGGTAACCGCCGATCGCTGACAGTAGGGTCAGGGCGTCAGCGGGAGTTTGAGATGCATGCTGCACCTTTAACTGTTTACAGTCTGGAAAACGGAAAACAGATATCTGACACCAGTCTCAATTAGCGCTAAGCTAAGGAAATAGACCAACAAAAATCCCACCAACACCGCCATGATCAAGCGAGTCGTCATCCTCATATCAAGCCTATTGCTCCTAGCCAGCTGGTCCGCCCCCGCCTTAGCACTCGTGCCCATTAAACTAATCGACCTATCATACCACGAATGCCCAGCAGAACCAGAGTCAGACAACCTTACCACCAGTGACGGTTCCGGCAGTGCCGCCAATTGCTATATCGTCACCGGTACAGCTATTAACAAATCCCGCAAAACTGTCTATGATGCTGATATTCACGGTCGCATCTTCGACGCCAACAATAATTCTGTCTTGCCCAACCGGACTCGCCTAGGTTCGATCGAGGAGGTTCCCGCAGGAGAAAGCCAGTTTGAACTACAGATATCAGTACCTGCCAATTTAGCAACTCCCCTGAAGTTGAAACAGTTCAAAGCATCCGGTTTCCGCAGCCGAGTCACTCTCCATTTCGATTAAACCATAGGAGCATCATACCTGAGGGGAACGAGGGGGTAAGAATAGTTGACTAAAATCTTATATAAATCTGTAGATTGAGATTTATATTGAAAATTAGTGAGCACCTTGCTATAGTATATAGATAGGTGTAAGTGCG
>JACOMV010000044.1 GCA_014324065.1 Hormoscilla sp. SP12CHS1
TCTCAGCCTCTCTATTATCATCTATAATTCATAGAGGGCAAGCCTTTGGGCTATCCTGTTCAGCGGAACCAGTGCCAATTTTTTTATTCATAGACAAATTATAGTATATAGATATGCTATAACACACCCAGTCTGGATCCCGAAGAACTAAAAAAACCGGTTTCTGGGCATCCTCCGCAAGCTGGATGCTTGACAAGAGGGAGAATATATGGTACAAGTGAGTCAAGCGGAGAGTTTCTGCCGACTGGCGGCCCCTCGCGATTTTTTTCGCGTTTTCTGCTTGGGGGCAGATATGGGAGGGACCAATCGTGTCCGAGAGCGCCCACCCATGTCGCTGCGATGTGCGGTGCGCAGTGCGAGTAGCGCGCGCGGAGCACATCGAGGGCAGGCGAGCGACAGGGTGGGCGTCTCTGGACACGACACACTGATAAGTAATAGGACAAAATTAATTGCATGAGATTGCGGGAGCAGTCCCTGCGTTAAAAGCGTTTCCAGCGTTCTGGCGCCCATGCGATGTGTAATTAATTTTGTCTAACTACTTATCAATGCTACGATTGCGACTATTAGGAAATAAACAAGTGTGAACTAGAGGGCATAGTGTTGCATGGGAGAGATAGACAAGTCAATATCCTTTGACGGACGGGATATTCGACTCAAAGTAGGACTATTTGCGCCACAGGCGAATGGTTCCGTACTGATTCAATCAGGAGATACAGCTGTTTTAGTGACTGCAACCAGCGCACCGGGAAGAGAGGGGATTGATTTTCTGCCCCTGCTAGTAGATTACGAAGAAAGACTGTACGCAGCGGGGCGGATACCAGGAGGTTTCTTGCGGCGCGAGGGCCGTCCTGCCGAAAAGGCCATTCTGACGAGCCGGTTAATTGACCGTCCCTTGCGTCCTTTGTTTCCACAATGGTTGCGGGATGAAATCCAAATTGTGGCGACTACCCTGTCGATGGACGATCGGGTGCCTCCAGATGTGCTGGCGGTGACGGGTGCATCGATCGCGGTATTGCTAGCCAAGATCCCCTTTAATGGGCCAATGGCGGCAGTGCGGGTTGGGCTAGTGGGGGATGACTTCGTGATCAACCCTACCTATAGCGAACTGGAAAATGGAGATTTAGACCTGGTGGTGGCAGGTTCTCCCGATGGCGCGATCATGGTAGAGGCGGGGGCCTCCCAGCTGCCAGAACAGGATATCATAGAAGCGATCGACTTCGGCTATGAGGCAGTCTGCGACTTGATTAAAGCACAGCAAGAGTTGATGGCCGAACTGGGCATAGAACTGGTTAAGGCAGAACCGCCTACAGTAGACCCGACTCTAGAGAATTTTATCCGCGATCGGGCCACGGCCAAGATCAAAGCAGTGCTGTCTCAGTATGAGTTGGACAAGCATAAGCGGGATACAGCATTAGATGAGATTAAGGAAACCGAAGTAGTTGCCCCCATTGGAGAACTGGCCGAAGACGACTCCATCCGCATTGCTGCGGAAGCTAACTCAGCAGCAGTAGGTAATACCTTCAAGCAGGTTACCAAGGAATTGATGCGCGATCAAATAGTCAACGGGGGGATCCGGGTTGACGGTCGCAAACTGGATGAAGTGCGTCCCATCTCTTGCAAGGTAGGAGTTTTGCCGACGCGGGTACATGGTAGCGGTTTGTTTAACCGGGGTCTAACTCAGGTGATGTCGGTAGTCACCTTGGGTACATCGGGAGATGCCCAAGAAATGGATGACCTCCACCCGGATGCGGAAAAACGCTATCTGCACCACTACAATTTTCCACCTTACTCCGTCGGGGAAACAAAGCCCATGCGATCGCCTGGACGGCGAGAAATAGGTCATGGTGCCCTAGCGGAACGGGCCTTAGCGCCGGTAATACCAGCGAAGGAAGATTTCCCCTACGTGATTCGGGTAGTATCGGAAGTGCTTTCTTCCAATGGTTCCACATCGATGGGTTCAGTCTGCGGTTCCACCCTGTCTCTGATGGATGCGGGAGTCCCGCTAGTCAAACCAGTCAGCGGTGCAGCCATGGGTTTGATCAAGGAAGGTGAGGAAGTGAGAATTCTCACGGATATTCAAGGGATTGAAGATTTTTTGGGAGATATGGACTTCAAGGTAGCAGGGACGGACACGGGAATTACGGCCCTGCAACTGGACATGAAACTCACCGGTTTGCCCTTGTCGGTGATTGCCCAAGCGATTAATGAGGCCAAACCAGCGCGGATGCATATCTTAGAGAAAATGCTGGAAACCATTTCCGAACCGCGTGAGGAGATGTCGCCCTATGCACCGCGCTTACTAATGATGAAGATCGATCCAGAACTGATCGGTCTAATTATCGGACCGGGCGGTAAGACCATCAAGGGCATTACCGAACAAACAGGCGCTAAGGTAGACATCGAAGACGATGGCACGGTGATCATAGCATCCAGCGATGCTCAAAATGCGCGGGAGGCACGCAACATCATCGTGGGCATGACCAAAAAAGTCAATCAGGGAGATGTCTTTGTCGGTCGGGTCACCCGCATTATTGACATTGGTGCCTTTGTGGAGTTTCTGCCAGGTAAGGAAGGGATGATTCACATCTCCCAGCTAGCTGATTACCGCGTACCCAAAGTAGAGGACGAGGTAAATGTTGGTGATGAGGTAATAGTGAAGGTGCGAAGGATCGACGAAAAGGGCCGGATTAATCTCACCCGTCTGGGAATTCACCCCGACGAAGCTGCTGCTGCTCGCCAAGCCTCTGCTTGATCGTTGTTGTTAATTGTTAATTGTTAAGGCAATTAGCAATTGGCATTGTTCCCTGGCTCTGCCAGGGAACGTAATTAGCAAAGGTTGTGAGACCCCAAATTATGTTAGTACGATGTCTGAGGGGTTTTTGCGCGATTTTTCGCGTAGCGTGCGCAGCCGCAGCGCAGCCGCTAGCATCCCGATAGCGCTGCGCTGGGGGCGCAGCCATAGACATCGAAATCTACCTCTCCACCACTGTCGTCAGCAGGCGGCATTTACTTTGTACTTGAATAAACTGGTCTTTGAACAAAAATACCTGCACGTAGTCCGCTCCCATTTGCTCAGCTAACTTTAATTTTTCCCGCGTTTCAATACCTTCAAAAGAGATGCAGGTAATATTTTTGGCTTTGGCAAACTTAATCAATCCTGGCAATAAAAATCTATAGGAATCGCTGCGAGCTATCAAATTTAACCAATGCATGTCCAATTTAGGTAATTTGTATATTCTAACATATCCAAACAAAACATGGGACCGGGACTGCCAAAATCATCAACCTCAAACCCTTGCTTCGCAAAGATTTGAGGCTATGAGGATGGCAATGAACGCATACCCTTTCACGAAGAGCCGCGCGGGCTTGGTTTTCGTAGATCGGTAGTGCTAAAAAAGTAGTGATGACAACCGTACCGATTTATTCGCGGTGCAGAACGATTTGGCGCATTTCATCACTACAAGAACGAAAGCACTGTTTTGGGCAGAAGCAGCATAAGAACGTCGAAATTCACCCAGAGCAGTAGATCGGCGGATGTTCTGGCTGTTATCGTTTGGAAGAGAGAATGTTTTTTTATGCAATGATGATTTCCGGGCTATCATGTCTGCATAGCTTTGTGGTTCATAGTCAAGACAGTCGATCGCATCTTCGGAAAGCGCTTTTATAGGATCTACCGTGCATTTGAGGCGATAATCTCCGGTAAAAAACTGACAGCGAGAGCAAGGAATTTGATGCAGTCGTTTTAGTCTCGTGATGCCCTCTTTCCCGATCGCCCATAAACGACAACAGGCGAAAATGATTAAAGTCCAAGTACAAACAAAACAGAGTGTAACTACCAAATTTTTACTCCTTTAGCGGTGATAGGGGATTGGTGATTGAGTCAATTTCGCTTGCATCTCAAGAAGATCGCGAACTCTATTTATCAGTAATCCAGAAACCATGTTTCGCTCCTCTAACCCTTGTTTCTTAATTAAAAGATGGCCAAAACTATCATACTCCGACTGATAAATATTGATAACAGGGAGTTAAAGATTGCCAGAAACTCAAAATTTGCCTTCCTACTAAATTGGGGTACAAGTGGTGAAAAAAGTGATGCCCTTGGGGACATAACCACAGGCGATCGCCCTCTTTCAAGCAAGCTTCCCATTCTGTTATTGATTGTGGGTCCACAATAGTATCGGTGCGACTGCCGCAAATCATCAAAGGCATTTCCACTCCCGATGGCGGGATATTAACTAGCTTAAAAAGAGAGTGAGGGGAAGGAGAACAATTTAGGTCAATCTCTAAAGCCTTAACTAAATCCTGGATTTTATGATATGCCGTATGGCCCAACATGCTACGAGCAATTTGTGCCAGGATTTTTTTGCGACTACAGGGAAAAAGCGATCGCAGCACATAGTAATGAGCTTGCCAGTTAGCCGTGACTTGGGCACCCACACTCAGGAGAGTTAAAGACCGCACTTTCTGCGGGTAGCGACGGGCATAGATTAGGCCAATAAGTCCGCTAGTGCTATGACCGGCCAAATGGATGGGTCGATCTTGGGATTTGAGATAATCATGTAGCAGATCTACTGCCACATCCAGGGAACATGCTTCGTCTTGGGTTTGAATATATTCCCACTCGGCGATAGCGAGCGGCTGTGGAATCTCGACATTCTCAGATAAATAACGCAGCAGTTTGCGATCGAAACTTTTCAAACTAGGACTGGCAGTTAACCACAAGACATCAATTGCATCAGACATGAACTTTCTGCTCTTACAACTGTAATTTTCTCAAAAATAGTTTTAGTTGTGAATTTATAGCACTATTCACAACTAAAACTTCACAACTCATTCAGTCAAAAAAACTTAGCAATAGAATGCTAGAACGTCAGTCAATCAACCGGGTTTCTGCGGTCATAGCATTGATATCTCGTTGATAACTACAGCAGAAACCCGGTTTCTGGGAATACTCGACGCTCTAGACGCCAAACTCGCTTTTTATTTGAGCCACCCATGTTTTGATGCGCGTTTCTGTCAATTCCGACTGGTTATCGTCATCAAGGGCCAGACCGACAAATTTCCCGTCGCGCAGGGCCTTAGATTCACTGTATTCATAACCATCTGTGGGCCAGTATCCAACTGTCGTCCCACCCAGACTGGAAATTTTTTCTTCCAGGATCCCGATCGCATCCAGAAAGTTATCTGCATAGCCAACCTGGTCTCCTGGTCCGAAATAGGCAACTTTTGTGCCACTGAAATCAATGTTGTCTAGTTCATCAAAGTAGCCCTCCCAGTCAGCTTGCAGTTCGCCAACATTCCAAGTGGGACAACCAATGATGATATATTGATAGTTACCAAAGTCACTATCTTCTACTTCCGCCATGTCATGGAGGGCGACCACATATTCACCGCCGAATTCTTTTTGAATCTCCTATGCCGCTGATTCAGTATTACCGGTTTGAGTACCGTAGAAAAGACCAATTTTTGCCATTTTTCTCTCTTTGGGAAATAGGATTAGTTAACAGTTGACAGATTACAGATGACAGCGCTTACGCTGCATCAGCTTTTCTGATGGCGCGGACAGCGTGCCAGATGTGACCCAGTAGGATCGAGACACCCAAGAAAAACTGGACATTTGCCAAGCCCAGGCGATCGACACCGTAGAATTCGCTAGGATAAACAATAGTATTATATCCCACGAAGCAGGTGGATACAAAAGCCATAAAAGCCAGACCTCCTAAACTATAAGAAAGAACCGCGTCTGCTTCAATTCGCAATGCCCGTGTAGCCCAAGGCAAAGGTTGATTGAGGATGTGCCACATGCCCCCAGCAATCAGAATTGCACCAATCCAAATGTGACCGCCAATGACATCTTCTAAATTATTTACGCTAGCCATCCCCAGTATATTCCAGCCATCCCTAGTAATGCCAAATAGGTAACCGAAGATAGGAACTGGGTTAAGAGTTGGGCTAGTAATCAGGCGGACATTGCCAACAGCAGTGTCATAAATGCCGGCAAAAACCATCGCCTTGAGGACTAGAAGCAAGGCCCCTATTCCTAAGAATATCAGGTGATGTCCCAAAATCAAACTCAGTTGCTTGGGGTCGTTCCATTCATAGTGAAATTTAGCAACGCGCCCACCTCCATCTTTCAAAATAGCGGGCCCGCGAAACACATGGTAAAGACCCCCAGCACCTAAAACAGCAGATGCTGCTAGATGCAATATCCCGATGACAAAATAAGGATAGGTATCTACTACCGTACCGCCTGCATCGATACCCCAACCCAAAGTTGCCAAGTGAGGCAGCAGGAGCAACCCTTGTTCCGACATCGGTCGATCGGGCACAAAGCGACCCACCTCCGATATTGTAATAGCTCCCGCCCAAAACATCATCAAACCCGCGTGAGCGATATGAGCCCCTAGTAATCGACCGGAAAAGTCAATCAGACGAGCGTTACCGACCAACCAACTCAATTTCGCGTTTTCCTCGGCGATCGTCCCTTCAGTATAAGTAGAAATCGTCACAGCTCAATTCCTTTTTCCTCAACTTGGTAGGGTGGGCAATGCCCGCCAATAGTAGGGCATTGCCACACCGATTAAACTTCTACAGAATTCAATGCATTATCTGTAGCCGGACCCCTCGTTCCCACGGCGAAGCCGTGGGAACGGGTTCGGGCGGCAACGCAAATATGAGATGCACCCTTGCCACACCGATTAAACTTCTACAGAATTCAATGCATTTTCTACACGCTTAAAGTCAAAACCAATAGCGCGCAGAGCGTGCCAGAGATGACCTTGGAGGAAGAAGAAAGCCAAGAAGAAATGGGCATCAGCCAACCAACAACGAGCGCTGTGTATGCCAGCAGGCAACTCGACCGAGTCAGCAAAATAGGGAGTAATACCCAGCTTAATTTCTAGGACCGGACCGTAGAATTCAACCGGATAAGCCAAGGTGTTAACCGCAAAGAAGTAAGCGGCCACAAATCCTGCCAAAGCAATGCCGCCCAGAGAGTAGGAAAGAATGGCTTCCCCCGAGAAGACCAAAAGCTTCTTTGCCCAGCCAAAAGGCTCTTTGATGATGTGCCAAATGTCGCCTACAACCAGCAGTCCACCGACATAAATGTGACCGCCTACCAAATCTTCCAAGCTGTTAACGCTAGCAAAGTGGGTCTGATAGCCATAGATAGTCCATGGGTCAAGGGTAGGGTTCGTAACCACCCGTACCATCTGAGTCGTGGCATCGTATAGTCCGCCAAAGTACATGGCCTTAGCTGCCAGCAGCAGGGCACCCGCTCCCAAGAACAGCAGGTGATGCCCCAAGATCGTGCCCAGTTGTTTCGGATCGTTCCAATCAAAGTGAAACTTCTTAGCACCACCAGTGGCGTCTTTCAAATTTTCAGGACCCTTAAAGGTATGGAACAGGGCTCCTGCACCCAGAACCGCAGAGGAGATGAGATGCAAGGCTCCAACCACCAAATAGGGATAAGTATCGGCGATTTGACCATTTTCTCCAATCCCCCAGCCCAAAGTCGCTAAGTGGGGTAGCAGAATCAGCCCTTGCTCGTACATAGGCACAGGGTAAAGGATCCGGCCCAAAACGTAATCAGAGCAGCCTGAGCCACATGGGCAGCAATGAATAGACCCGACAGATTAGCGAAGCGGGCGTTACCAGCCCACCAGTCATATTTAACGTTAGTCTTGCCGTAACTTTGCATTGAGAATTTTCTCCTTTTGTAAAGGTCCTTTTCTCATTCCCAGACTCAGCCTGGGAATGCAGAGTATGAGCGAGGTTTTCTGGTTTGGTTAGTTAACCAAACCCCGGAAGATGAGATCTATGGCTGGAAAGTTTTGCAGTATGAAGTAGACAACCATAGCACCACCAGCACCGCCAACGAGGAAACTCCCCCTAAACAGACTCCAGTCTTCCGGTGACTTTAACCAATAGAACAGGTTCTCGGACTCCTCGACCCGGTACAGGCTAGAGCGCCGATGCTGTAGGACAGATAAGCTTCTCCCGACCAAATAAAGAGGCCCTCTGTCCAGGGGAAAGGCTGGGTTTTCATATGTCAGATGCCCCCAGCAATACAGAGGATGCCGACCCAAATATGACCGCCGACAACATCTTCAATGTTGTTGACACCTGCCAGCCAGTTTGTGCCACCCCCATCGAATAGGTAGCCAAAGATGACGGCTGGGTTCAAGGTCGGGCCAGAAATGACGCGCACCTGACTGACAGTAGGATCGTAGAGTCCGCCAAAGAACATCGCTTTGGCCACCAGCAGTTCAGCACCGATACCCAGAAGAATCAGGTGAATGCCCAGGATGGTGGTCATTTTGTCTTTGTCATCCCACCGGTAGCCAAAGAAGTCAAAATTCTCTTCTAGGGTTTCCGGTCCTTTCAGGGAATGGAAGATGCCACCGAAACCCAAGAAGGCGGAGCTGATCAGGTGCAAAGCTCCAATGACGAAGTAGGGGTAGGTATTGACTATTTGACCTCCCTCACCAACGCCAAAACCCAACCTTGCCAGGTTTGGCAGCACAATTAAGCCCTGGAAGTACATGGGCAGTTCTGGGTTGAAGCACGAAAGCTCAAACAGAGTGTAGGCTCCCGCCCACAGCACTATCAAACCGGCGTGAGCGACATGAGCGCCCAACAAACGCCCTGAGAGCGTCGCTAGACGATCGTTGCCTGCCCACCAAGGAAAACCATCTCCTTCCGCTGGGAAGGATTTCACAGTCATGCTGGTCATGCCGACATTTACCTCCTGTGAATCTATATCAATAAGCATATTGCGTGATTGAAGCTTATTGATATAGATATTCAACTATCTGAAAATATTTGTCAAGAGTTTTGAAAAATATTTTCATTAAGTTTTTTGACAAATTTTCATCTCATACGAGAGCACAGTTTGCATAATCTAAACAATAATTAAGCAAACTTATTTTTAATTTAGTATTTACTTTGCAAAAAACGAAAAATCGCGATTTCCGGGCGGTGTCTGGAGCATGCCGATGGCGCATGTCCTTCAGGACAAGAGCATGCGGAAGACGCCGCAGAACTATCTGTAGCGGCGAACTATCTGTAGCAATATTTTAGTAAGATTTCCGGGAATAATATTAATACTGTTTACTGCTAAAATCATCAATAGTAGTGCATGCACAGCAGAAATCAACAGTTGCATATGCCGGTCAGAGGAGAGAAGAGTGGCGCTGGCTGCCGATGGTGAGGAAATATGAATAAATGACTAACAACGCTTAACGGTGATACCCCCTAAAATAGTCTGGGTTTAATCGGAGCACTTCAAGCTAACAACTATGCCGAAACGTAGCGATTTACACAAAATTCTCCTGCTGGGCGCTGGTCCAATTGTTATCGGTCAGGCGTGCGAGTTTGATTATAGTGGTTCTCAAGCCTGCAAAGCCCTCACTCCGGAGGGCTACGAGGTGGTACTGGTGAACTCTAACCCGGCCACTATCATGACGGACCCGGAAATGGCGGAACGGACTTACATCGAACCGCTGACGCCGGAAATAGTGGAAAAGGTAATCGCCAAGGAACGCCCAGACGCTTTACTCCCGACAATGGGAGGTCAAACAGCCCTCAACTTGGCAGTGGCCCTGGCAAAGAATGGCGCCCTGGAAAAGTATGGGGTAGAGTTAATTGGGGCGAAGCTGGAGGCGATCGAGAAGGCGGAGGACCGGCTGCTGTTCAAGCAGGCGATGGAACGCATAGGTGTGTCGGTCTGTCCTTCGGGAATTGCCAATAACCTAGCCGAAGCAAGAGAAGTTGCTCAAAAAATAGGCATCTATCCCCTGATTATTCGACCGGCATATACTCTTGGTGGCACCGGTGGTGGCATAGCTTATAACCAGGAAGAGTTTGAACAAATCGTCCAAAATGGGCTCGATGCTTCCCCTGTGTCCCAGGTGCTGATCGAACAGTCTCTGATCGGGTGGAAAGAGTTTGAACTGGAAGTGATGCGGGACTTGGCAGATAATGTGGTGATTATCTGCTCGATCGAGAATCTCGACCCGATGGGTGTCCATACTGGGGACTCGATTACGGTAGCACCGGCGCAAACCCTGACGGATAAGGAATATCAGCGACTCCGGGATGCTTCGATTAAGATTATCCGGGAAATTGGAGTGGAAACGGGGGGTTCAAATATTCAGTTTGCGGTTAACCCCGTGAATGGGGATGTAATCGCGATCGAAATGAATCCCCGGGTATCTCGTTCCTCGGCCCTGGCCTCCAAGGCCACTGGTTTCCCGATCGCCAAGATTGCGGCCAAGTTAGCAGTAGGCTACACCCTCGATGAGATCGAGAATGATATTACCAAGAAGACCCCTGCTAGCTTTGAACCAACTATCGATTATGTAGTCACGAAAATCCCCCGGTTTGCCTTTGAAAAGTTTGCTGGCAGCGAACCGGTGCTGACTACCCAGATGAAGTCCGTGGGAGAAGCGATGGCCATCGGGCGCACCTTTTGCGAGTCCTTTCAGAAAGCATTGCGATCGCTGGAAACGGGACGTGGGGGTTGGGGGTGCGATCGGTCTGAGATGCTGCCCAGTTTAGAGCAGATTCGCGCCAGTTTACGCACGCCCAATCCCGAGCGGATTTTCACCGTGCGTCACGCTTTGCAGATGGGAATGAGTCTAGAGGATATCTACGAACTGACGGGGATTGACTTCTGGTTTCTGGACAAGATGCAATCCTTATTGGAGACAGAGAAGTTTCTGAAGCGGACTTCTCTGAAGCAGATGACCAAAGAACAGTTATGGGAAGTCAAGCAGCTGGGATTTAGCGATCGGCAAATTGCTTTTGCCACCAAAACCACGGAAGACGAAGTCCGCGCATACCGCAAAGAGTTGGGTGTAGTTCCCGTTTACAAGACAGTAGACACCTGCGCCTCGGAGTTTGAAGCCTTTACCCCCTATCACTACTCTACTTACGAGTCAGAATCCGAGGTAATGCCCTCGGAACGACGTAAAGTAATGATTCTCGGTGGCGGCCCCAATCGCATCGGTCAAGGGATTGAGTTTGACTATTGCTGCTGTCATGCTTCCTACGCCCTCCGAGACCGGGGGTTTGAGACCATTATGGTCAATTCTAACCCGGAAACGGTCTCAACAGACTATGATACTAGCGATCGGCTGTATTTTGAACCCCTGACGAAAGAGGACGTACTGAACATCATTGAGGCGGAAAAACCAGAAGGAATTATCATCCAATTTGGCGGTCAAACTCCTCTGAAACTCGCCGTTCCCTTACAGGAATATCTCTCCAAAAGTGAAGGTCCGACAAAGATTTGGGGGACATCCCCAGATGCGATCGATACTGCGGAGGACCGAGAAAGGTTTGAAAAGATTCTGAAGGAACTGGAGATCGAACAGCCCGCCAATGGCATTGCCCGCAGTTATCATGATGCCTTGATAGTGGCCCAGCGGATTGGTTACCCAGTAGTAGTGCGTCCTTCCTACGTGTTAGGGGGACGGGCGATGGAGATAGTCTATTCTGACGCTGAGTTGGAACGTTACATGAAGTATGCCGTCCAGGTCGAACCAGAACATCCCATCTTAATCGATCAGTTCCTGGAACGGGCGATCGAGGTAGATGTGGATGCGATCGCCGATAGTACTGGCCACGTGACGATCGGCGGCATCATGGAACATATCGAAGAAGCGGGAGTTCACTCAGGGGACTCAGCTTGTTCTCTTCCCGCAATGACCCTTTCGGCATCCATTTTAGACCGGATTCGCGAGTGGACGGTAAAGCTAGCGAAGGCCCTGAACGTAATCGGTCTGATGAATATCCAGTTTGCGGTCCAGGGAGAACAGGTTTATATTCTAGAGGCTAACCCCCGGGCATCGCGGACAGTGCCCTTTGTTTCCAAGGCCATCGGGGTGCCCTTGGCGAAGCTAGCATCTCGGGTAATGGCGGGAGAAACCTTAGAATCTCTTGGTTTTACCGCAGAACGTATCCCGCAGCACATTTCTGTCAAGGAAGCGGTGCTACCATTCGAGAAATTCCCTGGTAGCGACACCCTGCTAGGACCTGAAATGCGCTCTACAGGGGAGGTGATGGGCATTGACTCCGATTTTGGCAAGGGGTTTGCCAAGGCAGAATTAGGCGCAGGGGTGCATCTGCCCCCGGACGGCACAGTGTTCGTGTCGATCAGCGATCGGGATAAAGAAGCGGTCGTACCAGTAGTGCGGGACCTGATGGAATTAGGTTTCTCTGTGGTTGCTACGGAGAGCACCCGCCGCGCCTTGGCAAAGCAAGGTGTCGAAAATGTCAAGCTCGTGTACAAACTGTACGAAGGCCGTCCCAATGTGCTGGATGAGATTAAAAATGAGAACATTCAACTGCTGGTCAACACGCCCTCTTCTAGTGAAGAAGCTCAAGCCGATGGACGCCTGATCCGCCGTTCTGCTCTGACTTACAAGCTGCAGATTATCACTACTATCGCCGGTGCTAAAGCAACAGTCGATGCGATCCGTTCCTTGAAATCCCACCCTCTGGAGGTGAAAGCGATACAGGATTATATCAGATAGAAGGCGTTTTGTAAATAGTTAACATTCCCAGGTCCGATGCTTGGGAATGTTATTTGGTGACAAGTCATTGAGAAAATTTAATGACTTGTCACCACGGATGGCTTCTCAGAGGAAGATATCTGTCAGGAGCTGTTCGCAGTAGAGGGTTATGGGCGAACGGTCAGATAAACCAGTGGAACTGGATCGCCCCTCGCGCAGCGGCTCGACGCCAGGAGAGCTAGGAAATAAAAATTTTCTTAAGGGCACTAGACAAGGTTTGCTAAGAAATGTTAAGATTAGTTAAATAATAGTAATCAGGTAAATAGCGCTATGACAACCAACGTGATTTGGTTAACAACGACTACTTTGTCGATTTTTCGCGCAGCGTTCGGTCGAGCGCTGTTGGCTCTTAAGACCGGGATGGTTCCGCTGGCATTCGTTAGGGTGCCGGTGAAAACCCAAGATAGAGGATTTGAAAATCGAAGATAGAACAGGGCGAATGGTTAATGCCACATTAACTATTCGCAATAAAGCACCGACAATTGGCAAATAACACAATTATCAGACTCAGCGCTATGAAAAAAACTCACCATACAACAGATCCAGTACGGGCATATTTACGAGAAATTGGTCGGGTGCCCCTGCTGACCCATGAAGAGGAAATTACCTATGGAAAGCAGGTGCAGCGCCTGACGCGGTTGGAGGAGGTGAAAGCAACTCTGGCAGAGAAGTTAGACCGGTCCCCGACCTCAGAAGAATGGGCGGAAGCGGTGGAGTTGTCAACGGACCAGTTGCAAAGAGCGATCAGGGTGGGGGAAAGGGCCAAGCACAAAATGCTTGAGGCGAATTTGCGCTTGGTGGTGTCCATCGCCAAAAAGTATATCAAGCGGAATTTAGATTTGCTGGATTTGATCCAGGAAGGGACGATCGGCATGCAGCGAGGGGTAGAAAAGTTTGACCCGACTAAAGGATATCGGTTTTCGACCTATGCCTACTGGTGGATTCGTCAGGCCATTACCCGGGCGATAGCGGAAAAGAGTCGGACGATTCGCCTGCCAATACATATAACCGAAAAGTTGAATAAAATCAAGAAGGCTCAACGCCGATTATCCCAAGAACTAGGACGTTCTGCCACAATTAACGAGTTAGCGGTGGAGTTAGACTTGACTCCTAAGCAGGTGCGGGAACATCTGGAGCGATCGCGCTTACCGCTATCATTGGATCTGCGGGTGGGAGATAACCAGGATACAGAACTGGGAGAACTGTTAGAGGATACTGGCCCAACTCCGGAGGATTTCACCATGTATGGGGCACTAAAGTCAGAGTTAGAGAATATGATGGCCGATCTGACTATGCAGCAGAGACAGGTATTGTCTCTCAGGTTTGGTTTAGACTATGGCAAACCGATGACCCTGACAAAAATAGGCGCTCATCTGAAGATCAGCCGGGAACGGGTACGCCAGCTGGAACGGGAAGCTTTGGTCAAGTTGCGCAAGCGTCGGGCTAATGTCCGGGAATTTCTTGCCAGCTAATTGCTAGGAACAGGCTCCGGGAACCCTCCGCTACGCGAAAAATCGAAAGAGAAAAGTACCTCCCATGTGGGTGTAATGTGAGAAGTCTGTTTGGGCAGGCTTCTTTTTTTTTGGAGATGGGAGGGTTAGCATAATAATGTAGGATGAAGTGCCTTATTGTTACCGAAAGTAGAGAGAAGGGGACATCTCTTTGCTGGCCCTCCGGCGTCGGGCCGCTGCGCTTACGGGGGGGGGATTTCAAAGGGAAGCGTCGGAACATCTCTAAAAGCTACCCCCCCCCAAGCAGAAAACACGAAAAAAATCGCAATGACAGATTAAGATTGATACGAAGTTACCCCTTCTAGCTGACTGGATAACTGCTTGCGATTATCGATCGCCACTTGATTATTCGGTTCCAGGGATATCGCCCTTTTATAGGATGCGATCGCCTGGCCATGTTCTTGTAAATTCTCCAGGGCCCAACCCCTGTTATTCCAGATATAAGCCGAGTGTGGCTGTAAGCCGATCGCCCGGTCGTAGGAAGTCAGGGCCTCTGCATACCGCTGCAAATATGATAGGGCCAAACCGCGATTATGCCAAGCCTCTGCATAGTCGGGATCGAACTCGATCGCCCGATCGCAAGAATAGAACGCCTCCCAGTAGCGCTGCAACCTGCCCAGAGTCAAACCTTTGTTATTCCAGGCTCGTGCATAGTCTGGCTTACATTGTAGCGCCCGTTCATAGGATGCGATCGCCTCTTCATAGCGCTGCAACCTATCCAGGGCCACTCCTCGGTTATTCCACCCCTTCTCATCGTCTGGTTCGATCGCTACCGCCCGATCGCCAGAATATAGGGCGTCTTCGTAGCGTCCCAGGGCCAAAAGCATTTCCCCGCGATTATTCCACGCCGTATAATTTTCTGGCTGCAATCCTATTGTCCGGTCGTAAGATCCGATCGCCTCTTCATAGCGATGCAATTTTCCTTGTGCCACCCCGCGATTATACCATGCTTGATGATAATCTGGCTTATATTCCACTGCCCGATCGTAAGAGGACACCTCTTCCGGGTAGCGATGCAGTTTTCCTAAGGCCAAACCCCGATGATACCAGGCTTCATAATAATCCCGTTTATACCCTACCGCTGCATCAAAACACTCCACCGCCTCAGCATATCTTTGGTAGTAATATAGCACCAAGCCCCGATTGTACCACGCCTCATAGTAATCCCGCTTCAATTCTATCGCCCGATCTAAACATTCCAGTACCTCTGCTGGGCGTTTCAACTTAAACAGGGCCAAACCGCGATTATTCCAAGCTACTGGGAAATCCTCCTTAATTGCCAATGCCCGATCGTAACATTTGAGCGCCTCTTCATAGCGCTGCTTTTGATCTAGGGTCACCCCGCGATTATTCCACGCCTCGTGATAATCTGCTTTTAATTCTATGGCCCTATCCAAAGATGCTAGGGCCTCCTCATAGCGTTCCCACCTGCCCAAGGCCACTCCCCGATTATTCCACGCCTGATGGTAATCCGACTTAATCTCTACTGCCCGGTCATAAGAGGACACCGCCTCTGCATAGCATTCCAACTTCCGCAGTGCCACTCCCCGATTATACCAAGCTTGTCGATAATCTGGCTTCAGATGCAATGCCCGGTCGTAACATGATAGACCCTCTGCTTTCCGTTGCATATTTTCCAGGGCCAACCCCCTGTTATTCCAAGCTTCTGCCGATTCCGGAGCTGCTGCTATTGCCTGATTATAACATATCACTGCATCTGCATACCGTCCTTCGTCAAACATCCTATTTCCACGTTCCAACTTTCCTTTCGTCTCCGGTTCTTTGCCCCTGAAAACTCCATAACTCACCAGTCCCCCGAGGGACAACAAAGCACCCGCCACCAAACCCGCCACCATATCTGCTTTCGAGCCTGGCAGTTTCACGGGACTTTCCACAAATGCCGGGGATATCGCCACCTGTTTTACCCCGTAACCATTAACTGGAACCCCCCACTGTAAATCTCGTTGGGCCACATTTTGCCCTTCCTTACTTTCCGGAAGTAGGTGACTATTATTCACCGCGATCGCCCTTCCCGCTGCATCCAGAACCGGTCCCCCCATCATTGCTTCCGCCGCCGCACTCTGGTAAGATATACCTGACCCTCCCCATCCCGGTTTCTTTCTATTAGATATCACGTCTCCCGGGACAAATACCACGCCCCCCGTTCGTTCTGTAAAACCCGTAATATATATCGACTCTCCCCGCTGTACTCTATTTGAATTTCCCAGCTGTACGGGTGGATAGGGGCAACTTTTCCCCTGGGGGACAAAAGTCACCACCGCCATATCCTGGTCGGGGAACCTTTTTATCTGGCTAGCTTGCCAAACCTTACCATCTGGAGTTTGCAGCTGCAATTTTTCGCTCCCTTTCACCACCTGACCTGCCGTCATTACAGTACATACATCTTTTGCACCTGGTACCACAAATCCCGTTCCATGTCCCGACCTATCCTCATAGTCTATTAAGACTATGCTTTTCTGTACTTCCCGAGCTATTTTAGTCTGTGACTTTGGTTCGCCACAGCCTACCAGTAACAAAGTCATGCAGCCTGAAGCTACTAACCAGCGACTAGACATCTTTCTCTTCCCATACAACAGTAATTTTTTCATTGCCTCGCCTCCCACACCTTGTACTAATTATAGCATCTTAAGCACCCTGTCGTCCCAACCCAGTCCCTCTGGTAAGCTTATTCCCTCTGCTGAATGTCAAGTTTTGTTACCAAGCGCTCTTCAGCCTCAATAATCTATTAATATTAGTATCTCTACCCTGGACTTGTCAAGTATGAGAGGAGCTGAACTTTTAGACCAGATATACCCCTTTTTAAGCGCTTTAGCGCCAGCAGCGATAATCTGGAGAGCGCGTTGCTAGAGTCGGTGATGCAAAAGGCCGCAGACAGCCTGTCAACGCCGCAGCGGTACTTCGAGAAATACGGTTCTACCATCGTAGCAGCAGATCGCACCATTGCTAAAGTATAACCTAAGTTGCTACCTATAGAAAATCAAGGTCAAGAGCAACCAAAATCATCCCATATCGCCTTGTAATTTACCCCCAACTTGAGTTAAAGTATACCAAAGTGCGCTGCGACTGCTACCCGCATTAAAAGCAATTCTGGATTCCCCATCCATGCGCATAGACGGGTTTATGGCCATGGCTGGCACGCTCCGGGACCCCTCCGCTACGCAGTGCGCGAACGGAGGAGATCGCGTCGGTAGTAGGTCTGGCACCCTATCGCTATTTGGCGAAATACTACCACAAGCCGTTCGCGTAGCGTGCGCGCAGCGCAATCGCGATCTCGGGGGATAAGCCGACGGATACGTTGCAGGGGAGTCTAGCACTGCTAAAGCAAATGTCCGACTCCCGGGCAGAGGTAGAAAATTTAGCAGGGGAGGGAAATATCGAAGAATTGCAGGCAATATGTCAGGTATTTGAACCCCGTGAATTATATGAATGGCGGGGGATGGGTTCGATAGACTTTTCGGGACTGAGACTGCGATCGGACTGGGTAAAATATGAATGAGGAATTGCAGTTGCGTCTGCCAAAATTAAAAATTGCCGACACCGACTCTGCCCAATGCATGACTATCGTCACGGGAGTATTTCAACCCTGTCAATGTCAAGTATTTGGTGCAGGTTGTACCCCGAAAACCCCCATGGGGACTTACATGACTTCTGAAGATGGCATCTGCGTCCAACACTTCAAGGTCTATGCCTTCGCTGCCATTGGCAGTGCTATGTAGTAATTTGTGGATAAGGGGTACAATCTGCTCGGCCGCAGAGGCGCTTGCTGACAAAACTCTTCGAGTTATACGATGTGGATGGAGATGGTTTCATCACCTCGTGGACTTTGAAAAAATGGCGGCATCCCACGCTCAAAAACAGGGTTACAGCTTGTTCAGGAAACAAGTAGAACATTTTTGTGCTAAACTAGAGCTATACTCAATGCAGACCCAATTCAGCTA
>JACOMV010000045.1 GCA_014324065.1 Hormoscilla sp. SP12CHS1
ATTATCGAGTTTATTGGCTAATGAAACCAATTAGGCTTTCACTGGTGTCAGTTTGTACCTAAACGAGTCGCACACGGGGGTATTTATTGGCATATACGCCAGCGATTACCAGAAAATACAGAGTTTGGACGAGCGCGATTCGATCGACATGTACACTAATTTGGGTGGTGCTTACAGTATCGCAGCCAACCGCATCTCCTATCTGTTTGATTTTAAGGGACCGAGTATGGCCCTTGACACCGCTTGCTCCTCGTCACTGGTAGCAGTATATCTAGCCTGTCAAAGCATCTGGAATGGGAAATCTGCTATGGCTTTGGCAGGAGGTGTTAATGCTCTAATCATGTGGCGATCGCGACTGCAAACCGCCCCCAGTTTTCCTCTAAAGATCTTGCGGTCGGAAGTACGGAGTCCAAAGCAGCCGCTACCGAAACATATATGTCCTATTGCGGTCAGTATGAAATTCAGGATAGCAAGGTGATTCATCATATTGAAGGGAGCCTATTTCCCAACCAACTGGGTTGGTGTAGATAGCATCCCCTATTTGCCTATGTATATATTTTGAGCAAATGTCGTGCTTGCTGTTAAAATAACTCCGAACAGAGAACTCCGAACAGAGAAACCTTGGCACTTTCATGCCAAAGTGAGATGCATACTATCCCCTCTTTCACCGATCGGATCGGGCTAGTTATTGATAGTATTTCTATCTCTTTTTTTTAAGATTTTATTTGATATTTGGCGAGCTTTTTCTTGCTTAAACAAGGTGATTTACTAAACTTATATATTTAGAGAAAACCACAGCCAACTATTGTGCTGTGGATGTCTGCTTAATTTTTATTACTTTTCTATCGCACCCAATCGCTTTTATACCTTTCATCGTAGTTTTACTCAATTTTTATAGCGCCTTAACCTGAGTAATAACTACTTAATTATTTTCATGATTTCCGGATATGTTGTAGCTGCGTCTGGTTCTATCTGGACTACTAAGGCGGGGAATTTATTGGCTATGGGAACTTTCTGAAAGTTGTAATGACCAGAAATTAGAGCTAAGACGATCGTTAGGGCGATCGCATGCAGGGCGGCAGAACTTTTGTCCAATGAGCCAGTCATAGCATTTGCACCTCAAACATTGATATATCTACTATCGCATCCCGGTTGCGATCGCTGCTGTGACCGTTCCTTCCGCCTTCAGTGATTTTCCTCACTCACATCACTGGTTGTTAGCGTTGGAGAAAGTTGCGCGGTCCGGTATATCCAGACAAATCAGCCAGTTTGGACAAGGATTGCACGCCGGAATATAACTGGCCGTTGATTTCCCAAGTCGGAAAGCCCGTTATCCCAACGGTCTTGCAGAGTTCTGTCTGGGAAGAAAGCCCATCGGGCGCACATTCTATATAGTTGAGCAGACTCGCGGCTTCCGAACCAAACATCTGTTTCTGCTCGTGGCAGTGGGGACACCAGTAGGCACTATACTTTTTGGCCCCGATGTTTTTCAGATGACGGGCCAGAGCAATTTCTGCTGGTCCGGAAGTGGTAGTAACTATTGGCGGTGCCTTTCGGTCTGTGACTGCGGGATTATTAACGATGGTGGGATTATCAACGTTGGCATAGACCCCTAAGGCCCCCACTAATGTCACAATACCTACTACAACTCCAGTAAACAATAGCTGGCCGATGTCTTCCCAAGGGCGGCCAACCAAGGTCAGGACCAACATGCTCCCAGACAATAAAGCTGAGACAACGCAGTAAGGACAGAAAGCCTGAATCTTGAAGGCCATGATATACATTAGGTAGCTGCTACCTACCGCCATCGCCGTGGCCCCCCCAAACAGCAGCAGCCAAGTCCAGCGTTCCAGGTTCTGCCGCAATTCCTCGTTTTTGTCTACATTAACTAGCAGGGGAGCGATCGCCATAATGGCCATGCTGGTGTAGCCTAGAAAGCCAAATAGGGTTAAAGGCTGTCCCAAAACCGTGGCATAGGGACTGGAAAGGACTTCCTTGCAGCCACTGGTAGGGCAGACAGCCGCAGCACTTCCCGTCAGTTCAGCTACCGTGAGCAAGGCAGTTTCTAAGGCTCCTATTATGGCGATCGCCCCGAGTAGCGGACGTGACCGACGATGCATTGGGTTTGTAGAACGACTCCGTTTCATAATCCTCTCCTAAAATTGGCGCGATCCCTGGTAGCCTGATAAATCTGCTAGTTTTTCCAGAGATTGCGTGCCCGTGTATAATTTGCCATTGATTTCCCATGCCTCTATCTCAGCTGCTTGGCAGACCTCTGCTGGGCGGGCCCAATGACCATTAGGCGAACATTCATTCTATAGTCGATCTGGGCGATCGCCTGTTTGCCAAACATTTGCTTCTGCTTATGGCAGTGATGGCACCAATATGCGCCATATCTTGGCTCCTATCTGCTGGAGATGTTGCGCTGGCGCTATTTTAGCAGGACTTGAAGAGTTCCTAATGGGTTTTCCTCTATATGAGGATGCCACCGCTGGCACCCCCACAGGGAGGAGCAGTTCCCATACTACCGTACCGCACAGGGCGATCGCGCCCATCAATAGCGATCTCCACTGGCGATTAATCCAGCACGTGAATGGTCGATTTTTCGCGCAGCGTTCTCCCATGAGTTTAGTCCAGCACGAGCAAACAAATTTTCCTCAATCATTATAACACTGGCGAAATTCAACTATTCACCACGGCACTCTAGCCCATGCATCTCTATCCATTTCGTGACTGTAAACTCTCTCTGGGAGAGACTTACAGGATATATACTGTAGCAGCAGTCCTAACTTATGTTATCGTTCTTTTGACAAAGGGCATTAGGCATAATACACACTGAGTGCGAAGTTTTCACAGAATGAGGATCTAGCCCCTAAGCTAAAACCCTTGCTCTGGGATGCTGTCCGCCCGTAGTGGCCCGCTCCTTGGCCATGGTAGGTCTCTCAGGCCTAAACCGGCAAAGGACAAGCAGTTCTACAAAGAACTTCGCATTGTCCAGATAATAAAAAACAGCAGATTAAGTAGAATGGGTAGGAGCTGACTATGAATGCGAATTTACAGACTTCAGATCCAGAGGTGTTTGCGATTATCAATCGAGAAAGCCAGCGTCAAAGAGATAACATTGAATTAATTGCGTCCGCTAACTTTACTAGCCGTGCTGTTCTGGAAGCAACCGGTTCAATCCTGACCAACAAGGTGGCTGAAGGGTATCCCAGACGGCGCTACTTTAGCGGCTGCGAGAATATAGATGAACTGGAAAACTTGGCCATTGAACGAGCAAAACAATTATTTGCAGCTGCCTATGCTAATCTGGAACCATATACCGGTTCCCAGGCAAATCAAGCGGTTTACCTTGCTATACTCAAAAGGGGCGATCGCATCTTAGGGATGGATCTAGGTCATGGGGGTCATCTGAGCCATGGTGCGAAATTTACCATGACAGGTAAGCACTATGACTGTCATTTTTATCAAGTAGATCCAGATACCGAGCGTCTAGACTACGATCGGATTGAAGCCAAAGCGAAAGAGATTCGTCCTCAACTGATTATTGCTGGTGCCAGTGCCTATCCCCGCATCATTGATTTCCAACGCTTTCGGGAGATTGCTGATGCAGTGGGCGCGTTTTTATTGGCTGATATGGCCCACATCTGCGGATTAGTTGCCACTGGATTACATCCTTCTCCCATTCCCCACGCTCATTTCGTCACCACTAGCACCCAGAAGACCTTGCGCGGACCGCGCAGTGGTATGATATTGCTGGGCAAACATTCCGCACCAGATTTTGCTCGCAAGATTGACAGTGCCGTCTTTCCTGGGGTACAAGGCGCTGTTCACGTCCATGCGATCGCTGCTAAAGCCGTGATGCTAAAAGAAGCCATGTCTGGCAGCTTTGCGGCCTCTCAACTTCAAACTCTCGAAAATACCAGGATATTAGCAGAAGATTTGATGGCAAGGGGATTTCGCCTGGTTTCTGGCGGTACGGATAACCATCTGATGCTTCTGGATATACGGGATAAAGGCATCACCGGTAAGGAGGCTGAAGATCGCTTAGCTAGCGTCAGGATTACCGTCAATAAAAACATGCTTCCCTACGATTCCCAGAAGGCTACAGTATGCAGCGGCATCCGGGTAGGAACAGCCGCAATTACAACTAGGGGATTTGGTTCCGAGGCAATGCATTGCATTGCCGATCTGATCGATAAAATGCTGAGCGGCGAACCGACGGTTAGCACCATCACCAAGGTTCGAGAGGAAGTCAGTCGATTGTGCCGCCAACATCCTCACATCGATTCGATTTACTCAGAAGAGGGGGCAAAATTTACCCTCGAATCCCAATACCAACTTCAAAGTTAATCCCTTTCCCCAGTTCTTCTTTGCTTTGACTGCACGTCGAAAACATCAGAGATAAGTAGATTCCATGACCACAACAGCCAACTCCGAACAAGCCAAAGAACGCGCCCGAGTACATTACAATAGTGAAAATGCTCGGAATTTGTATGAAATTGCCATTGGCAGCGACACCTTAAATTTAGGCATCTACGAGGACGATCCAGACCGCCCCATTCCAGAGGCTATGGCCAAAACCACTGAATGGATGGCAGAACAAGCGGAAAACCTCAATGCAGATTTCCGCGTCCTCGACCTAGGCGCCGGATATGGACCGGCGGCACGACATTTGGCCAGGAAATATGGCTGTCACGTCACCTGTCTGAATATTAGTGAAGAGCAAAATCAGGAAAATGAGCGGCGCAATCGCGAACGGGGTCTTGATAATCTGATTGACATTGTGTTCGGCAATTTTAAGGAAATTCCTTTTGACGATGCCAGTTTCGATCTAGTATGGTCTCAGGATGCCCTGTTTCACACTGACGGACAAGATCGAGTCCTAGAAGAAGCCTATCGGGTGCTAAAACCAGGGGGACAGTTACTGTTTATGGATATTATGCAAGCGGATGATTGTTCAGATGGAGCCTTAAAGGATTCACTCCAACGGGTCAATATCCATCACGAGCGTTTGGGGTCTTTCCAATCTTATACGAGTAAAGCCCAAAGCCTGGGATTTGAATCCATCAAGACGATCGACAAATCCTATCAGTTGCTGGTCCATTACACTAAATTGAGGGATTCGGTAATTGCCCATTACGAGGAACTCAGCAAAAAATGTACGGCGGAATTTTTGGATTCTTCTAAGAATGGCTTATGTCAATGGGTGGAATCGGCTGAGAAAGGTATGTTTAAATGGGGTCTATTTCATTTTCGCCGTCCTTAAGTAAGTTTTTGTCGCTCAATAGGTAATTGTAGGGAGCTGTGGACGGTGGCAACTATGATGTTGTGGTTGCCCACTGCCTATTTTGTTATGCCAAGGACAAGACTGAACTCCGGAGTATGGCGCAAACTTGTTATGAGAACCTCCGTCCTGGGGGACGTCTGGTTTTAGCGGTTAATAATGATGTATGGACTCGAACAAGCATAAAGCGGCCTTACAGAGCGGGCGTTTCCATCTTTCAGGCTCCCATCAGCGGGCGCAACCCTGTGGACACCCAGGAAGGTGAGCAGTGCCAGTGTAATGTGAAGCTAGCAGATGGAAAGACGGAGACATCTTGGCATTATCACTGGGAAGAGCAAACCTGCCTACAGATGCTCTCAAGCGTCGGGTTTTCCCAAGCAAAGCTAGAACCTTTCACGTTGGAACTTGTGCCAGCTTCTCAGAGGTTCGATAGTGGATATACATCCTTTGTTGATTTTCCGTTCTCGAGTATTCTTCGTGCGTGGAAACCAGAAATGATAACCAACCATCAATTAGCAGAAATTGCTTAGAAATACTGTAATGAACGCTGAAGAAATTGTCAAAACTCATCGCGACCACGTCTTTTTTTCCTGGGTACCTCAGAAAAACATCCAAAATCCCATCGTTATGGATCGTGCTGAGGGGGTTTACTTCTGGGATAAAGACGGCAAAAAGTACCTGGATTTTTCCAGCCAGTATGTCAATATGAATATTGGCCACAGCCACCCCAAGGCGATCGCAGCCATAAAAGACCAAGCCGATCGACTCGCGTTCGCCCATCCGGGTACGGCCACAGAAATTCGTGCGGCAACAGCGGCTAAGTTGGCTGAAATTACACCAGGGGATCTGAGCAAGGTTTTCTTTACCCTGAGTGGGGCTGAAGCCATTGAAAATGCCATTAAAATAGCCCGTATGTATACGGGACGGCATAAAATAGTTACCCGATATCGCAGCTATCATGGCGCTACCCTCGGTGCAGCGATCGCGGGAGGAGACCCCAGACGCTTAGCTCACGAACCTACTATTAGCGGGATAGTTCGGGTTCACGACCCCTATGCCTACCGTTGCCCTTTTGGCTACGCACCGGAAGGAAATCCCCAAGTTTACATCGATCACGTGATTCAAACCATTGAGTTTGAGGGGCCCGAAAATGTGGCGGCGATCCTGATGGAAACTATTACTGGTTTCAACGGCGTTATTATTCCCCCCGATGGTTACTGGCAAGCCCTGCGAGAATATGCCGACCAGCACGGCATCTTGCTGATTTGTGACGAAGTTATAGCAGGCTTTGGTCGCACGGGGAAAATGTTTGCGATCGAGCATTATGGAGTGGTTCCCGATATTATGGCGATGGCTAAGGGACTCACCTGCGGGTATATTCCTATGGGTGCGGTGATAGTACGACAGCACATCGCCAATTATTTTGAAACCAACCCCTTTGTTTGCGGGCTTACCTTTAGCGGTCATCCCATCGGTTGCGCTGTTGCCCTGGCGACAATGAAGGTTTATGAAGAAGAAAATCTGGTGGAAAATAGCCGGATTATGGGGATACGGATGGCGGAAAAACTACAGGAAATGAAGGCCAAACATCCATCGGTGGGAGATGTCCGCAGTTTAGGACTTTATGGAGTCATAGAATGCGTGAAGAATCGAGAAACACGGGAACCCTTGGCTCCCTGGAATGCCAAACCGCACCAAATGGAGGTTATGGGCAAAGTGGCCGCGCGTCTTCGGGAGCTTGGTCTGCACGGTCTCGTGCGTTGGAACTGGGTGTTTATGTCCCCCCCACTTTGCATCAATGAAGAGCAGCTTGAAGAAGGCTTTGCTATAATTGACGATGCTTTGAAAATTGCTGATGCAGCCTACGTTGCTTAATAGGCCCATCAAGACATGAAATAGGAGAGTAAGCATGCGGATTGGATTTATCGGCCTTGGTAATATGGGCAGTGGGATGGTTGCTAATCTGCTCCCTCAAGGGTTTGATGTTTCGGTGTACGATATCCAACCAGAAAAAGCAGAAGCCTTAATAGCAGCTGGAGCTGTTTGGCGCAATTCTATCCCGGAGGTGACAGAGGATGCTGATGTCATTATGACCAGTCTGCCAGGACCAAAGCAACTGGAATCTGTGATGTTGGGAGATGCTGGAGTTATTGCTCGCGCAAGATCGGGAGCGATTTGGCTCGATACGGGAACCAATTCAATAGAAATCATGGAAAAGATTTCGACCCTTGCTGGAGAACGAGACATCTCCTCTATTGCTGCGCCTGTTTCAGGGGGGGCAAAGGGGGCTGAAACTGGTACTCTATCCATGTTTGTTGGCGGCGATCGAGAGACCTTTGACAAAATTAAAGGGATATTGGAAGCCATTGGTTCCCAAATTTATCATGTGGGGCCACTTTCCCATGCCATCCTTTCCAAGTTGTTGATTAATTATCTGTGCTTCATTAATACCAAAGCCCTGGGCGAGGTACTGTCGTTGGGCAGAGAAGCAGGAATTGACCCGCAGGAGCTGACAAAGATGATCCAAGCGGGTTCGGGGAGTAGCTGGGTGGCAGAAAAATTGCTTCCTTCTATTTTAGAAGGGAATCCAGGACCTGCTTTTACCTTGAACTTAGCTCACAAGGATGCCTGTTTGATTGATGAACTCAATCAAACATTTAAAACATCTTTAGAATTTTCAGAGCGTCTGTCTGAGGTATTACGACAGGCTTGTGCGACCTATGGTGGGGATAAAAGTTTTACTCGGATGATGGACTTGCAGTAGGAAGGAGAAAGCGATGAGTCATGGTAAATTGGCGATGGACCTTTCCCAAGGGATATACAAGCTATCCAAAGTCCAACAAGACAACAGCAAGCTGTTCGTCTATTGGGGCGACGGTCATCGGAGTACCTTTCACTATATTTGGCTAAGGGATAACTGTTATTGCACTCTGTGTGGGAACCCCAGACATGGAGAAAAGCGTTTTCGGATCGTTGATGTTCCCTTAGACATAGAACCACTGTTAGTTCATGTAGATAGTGACAACACAGTTAAAATCTCATGGTCACCCGACAACCATAACAGCGTTTATGATGCTCGGTGGTTGCGACAGCACTGCTATTCTGCGACCGAGAGAGATCGTCGCCAGCATCGACCCATTCTTTGGAATAGTAAGATTGTAACTAGCCTGCCGCAGATTGCCTATGAACAAGTCCTCGGTGGAGATGCGGGTCGGTTGCAACTGCTAGAACATCTGAGAAATTATGCAATTTGTTTTGTGCGAAACGTACCTCCTCAAACGGTCGAACTCGAAGGATTCGCTCAGTCATTTGGTCCCTTATTAGAGACTAATTACGGACATATGTTCGAGATTGTTGTAGACCCAGAGTCAAGCCAGAAAAGTGTTGCCAACTCCCAACTTGACCTCATACCCCACACGGATGATGCCTATCAATATGCACCGCCGGGAATTATTTTCTTCCATTGTATAATGGCAAATGACGATGGCAGCGGTCAGTCTACCTTTGTGGATGGCTTTAAGATAGCAGAGGTACTACGTCAGGAGGATTCGGAGGCGTTCGATCTACTCTGTCGTTACGAAGTTCCTTTCCGAAAACATTACAGCGATCGCATTGATATGCAGTTTAGCAGCCCGGTTTTTGGCTTAGATAGTGGTGGTAATTTGAAGGAAGTTCGGATTAGCAATCTATTTCCCGCTCCCTTGGACTTGCCAGAGGAGATTATCGAGCCATTTTATGCCGCATACAGAAAGCTAATGCAGCTGATTACCGATTTAAGATACTGCCTGAAACAAGGTATGCAATCAGGAGACCTGGTGATATTTGATAACCATCGTATCCTGCACGGGCGCACTGCAATCGGGAGGCAAAATCAGCGCCGCCATTTGCGCTACTGTTCGGTAGACTGCGACTATTTCCATAGCTGGCGACGACTTCTTGAGAAGAATCTCAGCTTTCGGGGATAGGTTGCAAATCGGGAATGGCTTGGCGGAGTTTCGAGAAGGACCAGGCACCTTCGCGCAATAGCCGAGCCGTCGATCCGGTAAAATCAACGAGGGTAGAAGGTTGTTGTTCGGGGTTTGGCCCTTCATCCAGAACCAGTGGAACTCGCTCTCCCAATTGTGCGGCGACTTCAGGGGCTATTTTCTGAGTTTCCATCCCTGAGATGTTAGCACTGGTTACGGCCAGGGGATCGCCAACCCGACGCACCAATTCCAAACACAGCTGATGGTTAGGTATTCGGACTGCTACAGTATTCTGACCTGATGTCACAAATGATGGGACAATTTCAGTCTTGCTGAAGATGCCAGACATGGCCCCCGGCCAAATTTTTCGGAGTGAGGAAAGCGTACTTTCGGGAATTTCTTGGGTCACTTGTTGCAGTTGTTCAAAACTGGCTACATAAATTATGAGCGGTTTATGGGGCGATCGTGATTTCACCTCAAAAATCTTTTTAACGCCCGATTCCCGAGCTATGCTGGCTCCAATCCCATAAATCGTATCGGTTGGGAATACGACCACATCGTCATTTTTCAGTAACTCCACTGCCTTGCTTACGGCTGCTCGATCATCAGCTGGCAAAATTTCTGTCATCTCTTCTCCTTTCCTGAATATAATAGTCAGCCACTGGCATGAACGATCGATCTTTTCTAGGGTTCAGCAGTTTGACTCTGCCGCGCGGCTTCCACAAACTGACTGACTCGGATGGGATCGATCGGTTGATCTATTTGACCGTGCCGCTTCAGGGAACTAGAAACTATCACCCCGTCTGCTGCTGCCATCAGGGTAGAAATATTTTCCCAGTTCGCCCCACTGCCGACGAACACCGGGGTGCCTTTTGCCGCTGCATATGCTACTTGCAAGTCTGACTGACTTGGAGGGCTACCGGTTGTCTGGCCGGAGATAATCACCCCATCTGCTAAACCCCGCTCGATCGTTTCTTGTACCACTGCGGTCAAAGAAGGTGTACCCAAGGGACTTCCATGCTTGACTAATACATCAGCGAGAATTTTCACGTCACTGCCTAATTCTCGCCGGTAGCGCAGCAGTTGATGGGCTTGCCCCTCAATTAAGCCTTGGTCCGTTGCCATGACGCCAGTGAGGACGTTGACGCGGATGAACGAGGCATTTACACAGGAGGCGATCGCCATGGCGCTGCGAGCATCATTGCGCAGCATGTTGATGCCAATTGGCAGACTCACCAAGTTCATCAGTCGCATCACTATCATAGTCATAGCGCTCACTACCGCCGGATCCACTCTGTCTTTGGTAAAAGGCGCATCAAAAAAGTTCTCTAGGATGATTGCGTCTACCCCACCTGACGCTAATGCTGCCGCCTCTTGCGAGGCCCTAGCTATAACTGCTTTCAGGTCGAAGGACCACCGGGCCGACGTGGGTAGAGGCTGTAAATGTACCACACCAACGATCGGGTGCGCTGTGTTAAAGGTCTGAATCAAATCCATCTTTATGGTATATAGCGATCGAGGCTGATTGGGTCATCAATATTTAACCAGGGCTATCACCCAGCTATCAATATTCTCATAGGTTGTCAGTTGTGGGTTGTCAGCATCATCTCCTATAACAGGTGATTATTTATTTATAGCATTTCACACAAATTACGGTGATATGGGAAAATCGCACTCAACCCTTATGCTGTCTGCAATTTCCCGTACCTCATTAATCTGATATCGGATCGCATCTATCTGAGAAACGCTATATTTAAGTAAAAATACTGATTTTACGATCTGGACATACTCCCACAATCAGATGTCACGCATTTAAATTGCATAGGTCGAAAAGCTGAGAGCCAAGTTCAAAATTGGTTTGGCAATGCAAGAATTTTTGCGATGTGAATTTTGAATTGCTTACCCCTTGCCCCACTTCATGTTAATCAGCTATTTTAATGGGCAGCTGTGCGATCTGCTGTACGCAGAGGTATAGAGATAGAGAACTTTGTTCCCTCGCCCGGTTCTGATTTTTCCGGAACGGTGGAGCACTGCAACTGATCCTTGTGTTTTTCTACCACAATCTCGTGGGCGATTGCGCTGCGCGCACGCTACGCGATCGACAGCCCTGGCTGCAAGACCCAAACCAGTGCCCTTCCCCACGGGTTTCGTCGTCAAGAAGGGGTTAAACATTTGCGATCTCCTTGGTGCAGCTGTTTTTTATAGTTCGTAAAATTTATCCTTGACATAACTGATAATTCCCTTGCTGTCGGAGATCGCCCAGTCCAGAAGTCCACCTCCCTCCTCGATAAAGCACCACCAAAGCGAGAGACTCGTAGCCCGCAGTCCCTCGCCCTAGCCTCGATCCTATTGATCGAACAAGTTGAGTTGCCCCCTGACAATTTGTGACTGCTTCACGCGTTCGTCCCGACGTGCGATCATCTTGCCGACACATTGAAATGCCTCGCCACGTTCGCCGCTTGTTTCCAATCATATTTTAGCTCTGATACTTCTTTGACTGTTTTTCCACATCTGACATTCAATTCTCTGATTATTTTATCCCGAGTATCCACAGGCTTCTGCTCACTCCATACTTTTACTCCCATTATAGCTGCCCGATCGCGTAGGACCGGTAGCCCGGTGCGCGCAATCGTCATCGCGCACTAACTACTGCATTTTCCGACCTCCAATTTTTTTCTGACTCTATAATTATCCCCTTAATTTTACTTATTATCTTAGCAAAAATATTGGTTATACTAGGGGCGATCGCGCATTTTTTAAGGAATATTTTATCTATATGATGCTGTTGCGAGGGTGTTAGGGTGTTCCGGTGTTAGAGGGCGATGATATTTGTCTAGACAATGATAATTTACTGTACTCCTCTCAACCGCGCTATAATCTCAGAAGTGGCTCCGTTCATTCGCGACCAACGGAATACTGTGTTGGACTGAACAACTTACAACTCACAATTCACAATTCACAACTAACATTTTATGACATTACTTCTACAAAAGCTGTATTTTTAGCATGTTCTCTAAACTCGACACGTTTTACTCTAACTCTTCCTTTTGTTTCTGCTTGCACGAACTCATCCAGCTTTTGGAAGACCAACTCGGCAAATTTCTCGGCTCCCACTGCCAGCACAACTCTCAGCTGGATCAAACCTAGACTTTCTAACTTGTAAAACTCGTCAAGCTGTGGATCGTCTTCTGCAACTATTACTGTATGATCGAACATGTAATCCATCCATTCTTTAGGATTCATCCCGTCTATCTTACACTTCGCTCTTTTCATTCCCCCAAATTCCCATACCCAGTTACATTCATCTAACTCTCCTTCAAACCAGACTTTGAAAGATACACCGTAACCATGTAAGTATTTGCAGTGGGTTCCCGACGCTTTCCATTGTCGAAAGCAACTTGAAAAGCCATCAAACACTTTCGTGGATACATACTTGATAACATTTTTTTTACTTGTAGAGTTACTTGCCATTATTTTCGGTTATAAATGTTATAAATATACTTATCACTTGGGTGCGTTCAAAACCAGTTGGTAAAAGAAAGGTAAAGTCATGACTATCTCACCGGTTGATAAGCCGTTATTTTCTACTCTATAACTACTTGAGATCGCATCCCTTTCAAAGCTTCATAGAACCGCCCATATGTCATTGCCAGGGGGGCCTATTGAGAGATGCTTGTGCGAGAGCGCTGACGACTAAAGGGAGGAAAAAAATCGGCGCAAGCAGGCGATGTATTTTGCGCACGTCGATGGTGCTTGGCGGGCGATCGCTGCTGAAGCGGCGAATCATGGTGAAGCCGCTGACTATCATGCCGATGAGTCCCAAACCAAGTAACAGCACGTAAATCGGTTTTATTTGGTCTCCCAAATATTCTCCTTGGTGAATCACCATGAAAATGTCTGCTGTTTCACTGGACATGCCAAACCAGCTTTTGCCAATTCGATAAATAATTCCTGTGAGGGCACTCAGCAACAAAGGAATGAAGATAATTGGCGCAAGTTTTCGGTGAATTTTCCGAAATAATACTCTATTCATTGTCTTTTATTCCTTGGACGAGCGGCAAGAGCGCAATCTCCACAAGTGTGAGCTAAGTCGAACCGCACACTGGGCCTCTGATTGCTAGCTGCTGCTCTAACGGTGGGTCTGATAGAAAAGTATACCACACCACAAACCCAAGCGCTTACTACAAACTGAACAGGTCTACACCGAGGAGATCGAACCGGAATAGACAAAACCCCGTTGCATATCCAAAGTCACGATCGCCCCATCTCGAATGATATCCGTGGCTTGGGGAACCCCCATCATCACCGGCACTCCCAACCGCATGCCGATCACGGCGGCGTGAGAAGTTAGACTGGCATCCTCAGTGACTATTCCAGAGGCTTTGCGGATCGCATCAATAAAATCAGCACTGGTAGATTTGGCCACCAAAATTTCTCCGGGGAGGAAATGCGTCACGTCCATGCCGTTGTGAGCTACCCGGGCCCTACCGCTGACTAAACCCTGACCCATGCCAGTCCCCTGAGCTAGAACTGCGGTCACTATTTCAACTTTAATCAAATTGGTCGATCCGGGGACGCCTTGGAGCGCCCCTGCTGTCATTACCACCAAATCTCCTTCCTGGAGCAAATGCTTCTCCTGAGCCACATTTATAGCTGCTTTGAAGGTTTGACTTGTAGAGGGCAAATCCAATACCAGTAGGGGTTTGACGCCCCAGACTACCTGCAAGCGTCGTGCCACTTCTACATGGGGTGTCACGGCCAGAATTGACGTCTGGGGTCGGAACTTGGAGACATTTCTGGCCATACCACCTGTCTTGGTCAAGGTCATAATCGCAGAGGCCTCCAGCTGCGCGGCAATCTGGCTCACCCCTTGAGAGATGGCGTTGGGAATAGACCGCTTCGTATCTGCTTGAGCGTGGCAAGTATTGCTTTCTCGTTCAATTCTGACCGCAATGCGTGCCATGGTCGCCACGGCTTCTACTGGGTACTTGCCGATGGCTGTTTCATTGGAGAGCATGACTGCGTCTGTGCCATCCAGAATCGCATTGGCCACATCAGAAACTTCCGCTCTGGTGGGTCGAGGGGAGTTTACCATACTGTCTAGCATCTGGGTTGCCGTAATCACGGGGATTCCCAGTTGATTGGCGGTGATAATCAGTCGCTTTTGCAGAATGGGAACGTCCTCAGCTGGCAGTTCCACTCCTAAGTCTCCTCTCGCTACCATCACCCCATCAGATAAGCTCAGAATGGCCTCTATCTGCTCGATCGCTTCGTGCTTTTCTATCTTGACAATTACTGGCACTTGCTTGCCAGCATTGGCGATGATTTCTTTGATTTCCAGCACGTCTTGGGGGTTGCGGACAAAGGAGAGGGCTACCCAATCTACCCCTTGATCTAAGCCAAACAACAAGTCTTTGCGGTCTTTTTCAGTTAGAGCTTTGATTGACAGGTAGACGCCGGGGAAGTTGACCCCTTTGTTATTGGAAAGCTTGCCGCCGACTACCACCTGGCAATGCAGTTGGCGAACCTGACGGTCTACTTTCTCTACGAGCATTTCTAGTTTACCATCATCTAGGAGAATGGTGGCTCCGGCGGGGACTTCATCTGCTAGGGGTTCGTAGGTGACTGAACTTATCTCTTGGGTGCCCGGGACGCGATCACTAGTCAGAATGAACCGATCGCCCCTCGATAGGGCGATCGAGCCCGACTCGAACCGTCCCAAGCGAATTTTCGGACCTTGCAGGTCTTGTAAAATGCCCACAGGCTGATTTAGCTCAAAGGACAGTTGTCGAATTAAGCGAATGCTGCGCTGATGGTCTCCATGGGTGCCATGGGAGAAATTTAACCGCAGGGTTGTGGCTCCGGCTTCTATCAGATCCCGCAATACCTCTGGAGAACTGGTAGCAGGACCAATGGTGGCGACAATTTTTGTTCGACGCTGGGAATGTTCCATGGGTAGGGCCTCTCGGGAGTAAAAAGATACAGGCAAGAGACGATCATATCTTATACCTGGCCTGAGAGCGTCTTTTTCCTGGATGCCGCCTGTTGCACCCAGCCACATTTTCTAGTGAAAGATAAAGAATATGTTAAAAAAGCAATGGTTGTCAATTTATTTGTGGTATAATTACAAATCAGATCGCCTTTCCGATTTTTCCGGAACGGTGGGCGATCTCAGGGTTCGATGTCGCCTTTGAGTATAACCGGAGTGAAGACGCGGCCAATTAAGCTAGGGAAAGTGAAGTAGGTTGACAAGTATGATAGAATTGGATATGAAAGATGAACCACAGGGAGTTTGTTATACAACGGCTTTGGAAAAAGTGAGCCAGAGAATTAAGCCTGGAGATGCGATCGCTTTCTCTGGTAAAGGCGTTAATGGCATGGTGATTAGATGGTTCACGGCTAGCCTGTACAACCAGATCGCCATTGTTATGGATACCGATCGGCATTGTACTACCCACTGTCCCATCGCGATCGCAGAAGTCTCAAGTTACACGGGTTTACTCGATTTCAGAAATGAAAAATGCAACTCGGGAGTACAAATTCACCATCTGTGGAATTGGATAAACGCTTATCGAGATTGCGGACTTGCCGATCTAGAAGTCTAGGAAGCATTCCGGACTGCACAGATACAACTCCGGGCAACTGTGACCACACAAGATGAAGTAGGTTCCTTAGCGGTCGCCCTCAATCAGTTGATTCAATGGGTAGGAGAATATACCGATGAATTAGAGCGAAGTCGCGAGCGAGTCTCCGAACGCACTCAGGAACTGAAGCAAGCATTGCGGTCACTGAAAGAAACTCAAAGCCAACTAATTCAAATCGAAAAAATGGTGGCTGGGATAGCCCATGAGATTAATAACCCCGTCAGCTTTATCTATGGTAACATATAATATGCTAGAGAATATACTCAATAATTGCTGAATTTACTGGAGCTTTATCAGCAGGAGTACCCCGAACATACCCAAACAATTCAAGATCGAATTGCAGCAAGTGAGATAGAATATCTGGTAGAAGATTTGCCGCAAATATTAAATTCGATGAAAAGGGGGGCCGATCGGAAAAATTGTCCTTTCTTTGCGAAATTTCTCACGGACGAGTCCGAGATGAAAGCAGCGGATCTTAATGAAGGTATGGATAATACTTTGTTGATTCTTAATAACCGGATGCAGCGAATAATTGCAGTCAACAAGGATTATGGAAATTTGCCACTAGCTAGTCTATTGTTACCCGGCCCAAATGAATCAAGTATTTCTGAATATTCTTGAAAATGCGATAGATGTTAGAGTCGTCAAATATAAAAAATCCGCAGATTGACATTCGGACAGAGAAAAAGGGTGATCGCCAGGTAATGGTAAGAATTAGCGATAATGGTCGGGGAATTACAGAAGAGATTAGATCCAAGCTGTTCGAGCCGTTTTTTACGACAAAAGAGGTAGGAAAGGGAACGGGAATGGGACTGGCGATCGCCTATCAGATTATCGAAAAGCATCAGGGAAAAATTGAGGTAAGTTCCGAACCGGGAAAAGGCGCTTCCTTCGCGATCGTTATTCCCATTCACCCCCAGGATCCAGGGGCGATCGCTCGTCAAGTCGGCAGCAGCAGCAAGGATATGAAAAAAATTGTCATAAGCAAGGTAATGTGATATAGTAATTTGAGGCTCTCCTGGGTTTTAGGTGATACAGCTTGTTCGCTATTTAATTAGTACAATAACAGCATTTAGTAAACCAGTTCTTAAACGTATTTGTTCCCATCA
>JACOMV010000046.1 GCA_014324065.1 Hormoscilla sp. SP12CHS1
GGATGGTGTGACAGCACTAACCTCAAAGAAACGTCAGGAACTGGTAGGTCAACTCAAAGTCATCAAAGAGGCAAAGGCACCAAAATATGTTCTACTTGCGAACTCCTATATAACGCGCGCGATCGCCTCATTAATAGTATAAGATGGAGGATAGCGTCAAAAAACAGAGGTATTCAGGCAAGACATGGCCAAAAAAAGCATAATAGAGCGAGAGAAAAAGCGTCAGCGTCTGGTAGACAAGTACGCAAACAAGCGACAAGAATTAAAAGAACAGTTGCGGCAAACTACCAACCAGCAAGAAAAAATGGATATTCGCCAGCAAATCCAAGGACTGCCGCGTAACAGTGCCCCCAGCCGGTTGCGGAATCGCTGTTGGGTAACAGGGCGTCCTCGGGGGTATTACCGAGACTTTGGGCTATCCCGCCACGTGATTCGAGAAATGGCTCACCAAGGGCTGCTACCAGGAGTAGTCAAGTCCAGCTGGTAACTAACTGTAGCATACCGTAGGTTGGGTTGAGGCACGAAACCCAACCTGCCCTATCAATGTGACAGTATGTGACTATCAAAAAAAATTATTGACCACAGCAGGTATTGATGCCCAGACTCTGTAATAGTAGATCGCTCACAGCATTGGCGATCGCGAACTCACTATAGAAACTCTGGGAAAAATCAAAAGCCTGCATTTCAGTCACAATAGCAATCACCAGAGATCCAAGATCGTTTTCCCCTTCCAGGCGCTGGCGGACAAACACCATTGCGGCCCGGCGAGCAATTTGCCGATTAATAGGTTCTGGAAGGAACTCGGCATCTAGCCACCGGTGCAAGGTCTGTTTTAACCATTCCCCCTCCTGCTGGGCATCTGTCGCAGGAGGCAGGGCGACTGGCCGAATCGGTTCAGACATAAGACATTTTAATTTTATATGTTATATTAAATAATGCGAATAGATATATGTAGGAAGCCCTTTCGCTCAATCTGTAGCAAATGTATTTTACATATATCCAACAGATATGTCGCTGCGCTAGCCCAGGCAAGCACGAAGCGTGCTTACTACAAACTTACCATACAATGCAAATTGACATTCCCTTGATTATTCAAAGGTATGCCGAAGGCTGGTTCCTCATGGCCAATGAGGATGGAGATAGTTTAGATTGGCATACTAGTCGCTCTCGATCTATCATTCCTCTAGACGAAAGCTTTCGCTATCCCAAATCCCTCCAGCGAGTGCTCAAGCAAGAACGCTTCAGCGTCGCCATTAACCGGGACTTTGATGCAGTAGTTGCTGGTTGTGCCAACAGAGAATCCACCTGGATCTCCCCCCAACTCCAAGAAATCTACAAAGCCCTCCATCAGGCTGGATGGGCCTATAGCTTTGAAACTTGGCAAGGCGATAGCCTTGCTGGCGGCATCCTGGGCATTGTCATCTGCGGGGCCTTCATCGGCGAATCCATGTTCTTTCACATCCCCGAAGGATCCAAAGTAGCAATGGTGAAACTGGTGCAAAGGCTGCGCGATCGCCGGTTTCTCATGTTCGATGTCCAAATCATGAACTCTCATCTGGCCCGCTTTGGCGCCTACACCGTCAACCAGCAACAATATCATCTTTTGCTGACACAAGCCTTATTGCACCGCTGCTCTTTAACTTAACCTGAATGCAGAATAAAACCCGCCTGAGTAGTCCCATTTTTCATCAATATCGCAAGCATAAAAGCAAGTATAATCACTAGATAGTTAAATAGAACAAAAGCTAAATTGTCTAGAGGAGAAAAAAAACAAATTGAACTACTCGTGCGGAATGGAAAAAAAACTGTATGTACAGATTAATTCGCGTTTCAATCTAGACTCAGGCCCCATGTTCTTGAGGATCGAGAACAAATATGGAAATATGACGACTAGAAGCTGCTCGTGGCGAGGTAAAAACAGCCAAATGATCAGAAAAAATAGGTAGTGAGCAAAATTGCTATTTTTTAAGGTAGCTTGTAGTGTAACATGAACGATGTTTAGTGAGGTAGTGAAGGAATGGCATTAACAGGCACATCTGGCATTGAATTTCTCCTGGGCACGCCAGACCCAGACATAATCCGTGGCTTGGAGGGTGATGACACTATACAGGGGAACCAAGGTAATGACCAGCTGGTAGGAGACGAAGGGAACGACGTCCTATTCGGCGGCATGGACCCCGACATCCTGTATGGCAACCAAGATGAGGACAGCCTATTTGGAGACCAGGGTAGCGATAGCCTTTTTGGTGGTCGAGGTAATGACAGCCTATTAGGTCAACAGGACAATGACTATCTCTGGGGCAACTTAGGCAGCGACACACTATACGGTGGCCGAGGGAATGACTGGCTGTTTGGAGGCCAGGAAAATGACAGCCTATTTGGAAACCTAGGCAATGATATATTGTTTGGAGGTAAAGGCAATGACAGACTATACGGTGGCAAAGGGAATGACACGCTGTTTGGAGACCTAGGAGCAGATACCTTAACTAGTGGGGACGGCTCAGATATATTTGTGGTGGCAGTTATAAATGACAGCACCAGCGGAGGGGATGAAGTCACAGATGCGGACCTATTCGCAGACTTCGTATTAGACGAAGACACGATCGGGCTAAATGGCGGCTTAACCTTTGAAGACCTGGAGTTCGAGGAGGTCACAGAAGGAATTGCGATCGTGCACTCAGAGACGGGAGCATATTTAGCAGTAGTACAACAAGTGACCCTGGACCAACTGAACAGCGCTGCGAATTTCGTGATCGCGCCGCTACTGCCAACGGGACAGCAGCACACAGGTGCTATCTCAGATCCAGCATTGCCAGAAACGCCCGATCGCCCGGAATTGCCCACAGGACTCCGCGAGCCGGTAGAAGAGAACGCACCCCCAACTGCAGTAGATGACTCGATCTTGGCGAGCGCCGGAGCAGCGGTAACAATCAACGTCCTGGAGAACGACTCAGACAGCGATCGCGACCCAGTAATGCTGAGTCTACTCAACGGGACAACTGAAAATGATGGAGTCGTAACTCTAGAAGATCATGGCACCCAGAACAGTACCGACGACTCGCTCATATACACCCCGGCAGCAGGATTCACCGGCACGGACAGCTTCCGCTACCAAATCGAAGATGGCCGGGGAGGTATAGATATCGCAACTGTGACCGTGACTGTAGAAGAGGAAAATGTAGCTCCGGTGGCTATGAATGACGAGGCCACCACTACAGAAGGTTTAGCAGCGACCATATCTGTGCTGGACAATGACTTTGACATCGATGGCGCCCCACTGTCGATCGCGGGAGCACCAGCAACAACAGAATTGGGTGCAACGATCGACATTGATGATAATGGCACACCTGAAGATGCTAGCGATGATGTTCTGGTCTATGAACCAGCAGAATTATCCGAAACAACAACGGACAGCTTCACTTATACGCTCTCTGACGGTGAGTTGACCGACACCGCAACAGTAACGGTGACAGTGGAGCCGAACCGACCCCCGATCGCGTCCGATGACACAGCGACAGCTACAGAAGGAACTCCAGAGACGATCGCAGTGCTGGAAAATGACTTAGATCCGGACAATGGTCCGGAGACGCTGTCAATCACAGGAGTATCAGAAGCGGCAGAAGGTGGAACGATTTCCATAGATGGAGAAACCGTGGTCTATACGCCACCGGCAGTAGACGCGGAAGAGACGCTGACGGACAGCTTCACCTACACCATCAGCGACCAGAACTTGATGGACACCGCTACGGTGACAGTGATAGTAGAACCGGATAACGACCCGCCATCAGCAGTAGAAGACTCAATCATTGCTACCGAAGGAACTGCAACCGCGATCAGGATATTAGACAACGACACAGACCCGAACAATGACGAGATATCCCTAACAGATTCGCCGACATCAACAACAGAGGGAGGTAATATAACACTCGATCGCAACGGCACATTCTTGGACTTAACAGATGACTCTCTGATCTATACTTCCGCCTCTGGTTTCACAGGTACAGACAACTTCACATACACCATCAGTGATGGCGAGTTGACAGACACTGCTACAGTTACTGTCACAGTTGAGCCAGTACCTAACGAAGCCCCGATCGCGTCCGATGACACGGCGACAGCTACAGAAGGAACTCCAGCGACGATCGCCGTTCTGGAAAATGATTCCGATCTGGATGGTCCTGAAGCGCTGTCAATCACGGGACTGTCAGTTTCGACAGCAGGCGGGGCAGTTAGCCTGGATGGAGAGACGGCGATCTATACGCCGCCCGCAGTAGATGATGGCGTCACGATAACAGACAGCTTTACCTACACCATTTCTGATGGGTTATTGACCTCTTCGGCAACGGTGACAGTAACGGTGTCCGATTTTTCGGGAACCGTAAACGACCCCCCGATCGCGTCCGATGATGCCACAACCATTATAGCCGAGACAGCTGACAACATCATCGCAGTGCTGATCGACGACACAGACCCAGATGGCGATACCCTCTCAATTACAGGTATTACCGATATAGCTAATGGTACCGTTAGCATCGATGGCGACCGGGTGATATACACACCAGATCCGGGCTTTGTGACTGTTGGCGATCCGGATACCTTCACGTACACCATCACTGACGGTCGGGGTGGGACTGATACTGCAACTGTGACAGTGACTGTGACAGGAAACCTGCCTCCTGTAGCCACAAATGACCAGGTCATAGTTAATCAGGATCTACAGACCTTGATCGTTCCAGTTCTGCTCAACGATTCTGACCCCGACGCAGGTGACACAATTACCGTAAGTGACATTAGCACTCCCGACAACGGCGGCACTGTTACGCTCGTTAACAATGACCAGCAGGTGCAATACACGCCAAGTTCAACTGTCACTGGCGATCTAGCATTCACTGACAGCTTCATGTATACGATTACTGATAGCCAGGGTGAGACAGATGCGGCAACGGTGACGATAACTTTTGAGCCAGAATTATCAGATGACGATGCTTTGAATGGGACAGACAGTGATGACCTGCTGGTTGCTAGCGATCGGGATCGGCTTGAGTCGCAAACGATCAATGGCGGTGCTGGCGATGACATCATCATTAGCGGAGAGGGTCCGAAAATATTGGACGGAGGCGAAGGAGCGGACACCTTCGTATACGAGAGCTTAGAAACGACAATCATTGCGGGAGATTGGATAATTAATTTTGACCCGACAATGGATAAGATTGTGCTTGATTTTGAGGTATCTCCTGGAATGCAGGTTACCCAGGATGATGTTGAAATTGGAACTTTCGGCGTTTCGGGGTTCTTTACAATAGGTCTGAAAACTGGCAATACAGGGACTGATTTTCTGCCTGAATCTTTTGTGATCAGCTTAAGGGTGAGGAGCGATTTAGACGCCGCGACAACTCAGAATGATATCCTTGATCGTATTGAATTCGGAACTGTATAGTTGAACAGAATGGATCTGAGAATGGGAAAGCAAAGGGGTTAAACCTCTTTTGCTTCCCGATCGGTCGGCGGACGGCCCGAAAAATCGGAAAGATGCATTACTTATGCATCTAAGAGATATTGCAGTTAGTGAGGTAACAAAAAACATGGCAACTTTCAATCTTACGGCAGAGGAACCTCTAGCAAATCTACTAGATACTTTAGCTGAAGACGATATGGTGGTGATAGGTCGCGTGGTTCCCGACCTACCAATGCACCTGGCGCTCGGGTTTGAAACGTCAGACGCTCTGAATCTTAGAGAATTTCCAGAACTGACCGCTGCAGATATGCTAGAAGCAGCAAAACCAATAATTGGCGGGGTGAGGTTTGATACTCCATTCTTCAATCTCACTCTGGCCGGGATCACTCTCGGACAGCTGAGTGAAGATAACTTTATCATTACCAGTCCCCCGAAGGCAGTACCAGACTCGACGACGATCGCAGAGGGTGGGACAGCAGTAATCCCAGTTTTGGCCAATGACTCGGATGCGGATGGATTGAGTATTGTAGGTATCAGCAACCCTCTCAATGGTAGCGCAGAGATTAGTGGAGACCAGGTGATATACACCCCAGGCAGGACTCCAGCAGGAAACGCATTCGTGGGAGTAGATACATTTTTCTATACGATCGATGACGGGAACGAGGGGGCAGTATCATCCAGGGTGACCGTGACAGTGGGCGGTCCCCAACCTCCAGTAGCAGCGGATGACAGTGCAGTCACTACTTCAGCAACTGATGTCACTATCGATGTGCTAGCTAACGATACTGACGCCGATGGAGATAGCCTTTCCATATCATCCATCGGCACCGAAACCCCAAATGGAGGTACCCTCAGCCTCAGTGGCAACGAGGTAGTATACACGCCAGAGGCAACTTTCAGTGGCACAGACAGCTTCACTTACAGCATCACCGATAGTCAAGGAGGTAATAACTCAGCCACAGTCAGCGTAACGGTGATAGCCAACCAGGGACCGACGGCTGCTAATGACAATGAGACCATCTCGATAACAAGCACTTCCACCATCGACGTGCTGTCCAACGACTCCGACCCGAATATAACGATAGGCGACAGGCTTTCTGTTACTGGTGCAGGGGGTAACTCTCAAAGTCTGGGCGATCTCGCAGTCGTCAATGGCAACGTGATCTATACTCCAATTCAAAACTTGGGCCCGAACTTCACTACTACCGATGTCTTTACCTATACCATTCAGGATCTAGCTGGGGCGACTTCCACAGCAACGGTCATCTTGAAAATCGGCGGCCCGCAGCCACCTCGGGCTGCAAATGACACGACTATGACCTTGCGGGGATTTGCTGTCACGATCCCCGTTCTGGAAAATGACACGGCTATAGATGGTGGCACCTTGTCAATTACTAGTGTCAGCGCTCCCGCCAACGGCAGCGCTAGCATAAATAACAATGGTACTGCTGATGACCGGATAGTCTACACGCCCGACTCAACCTTTGCAGGGACAGAAATCTTCACCTACAGCATGACCGATGGTCGGGGTAGTAGTGACTCGGCTCATGTGGTTGTAACAGTCAGCGAAAACCTGCCACCCGTAGCGGTTAACGATACTGAGACTATTCAATTAAGGGGTTCTTCGACGGTCGATGTTTTGGACAATGACTTCGATCCGAATGCGGGTGACGGTTTTTCGGTTACTGGCGTGAGCGGGAATGCTATTGCTGCCTTTGGCAGCGTCACGGTCACGGATGGCCAAGCGATCTACACCCCTAATCCAGACTTGGGTCCGAGCTTCATAGCCACGGATAGCTTCACCTACACCATCCAAGACTCAGTTGGCGTTGCGGACAGTGCTACTGTCACTTTGACGATCGGTGGTAACCAGCCCCCAAACGCTGTTGATGACATGACAACTGCGGTTGTGGCGATTCCGGTAACGATCGAGGTTCTGGAAAACGACTTAGATCCAGATTCATATGAGGACACTTTTTCGATTACTGGCGTGGGCGGGGCCGCAAATGGTACGGTCACTATCAACGACAAAGGCACCCCGACTATATCCAAGGATGACGTGGTGATCTACACCACAACCAATACGACCTTCACTGGTACTGACAGCTTCACCTATACGCTCGCTGACGATCAGGGCAGCATGGACTCGGCAACAGTGAACGTGACAGTAGAAGAGAATGAGAAACCGACTGCGCAGCCTGACAGTATCTCCTTGGTGACAACTACTACAATCAATGTTCTGGACAACGATAATGATCCTGGCGATACCCTCTCAGTTACTGGCGTAGGAAGCCAAACCAACGCTATGGCTGCGGGTACAGTGTCCTTAAGGAGCGGTAATGTCATCTACAGCCCGCATGAGTTGGCGGCTATTGATCCCATCGGTATTGATGACAGCTTCACTTACACCGTCAGCGATCTAGCCGGAAATACGGCCATGAGCACTGTCTCGGTGACAGTCGGTGGCCCTCAACTCCCGATAGCCAACAATGACTATGCGATCGCCATGAGGAATCAAGCAATCACCATTCCGGTGTTGCTAAACGACTCCGACCCAAATGAAGATACTCTGAATATCTCTAGCATCAGCTCCCCAACTGGTGGCAGTGCCAACGAAGAACAAAATAAGATCGTCTATACTGGCACCACTGCTGGGACATATAGCTTGACTTACACCATCACCGATGGTAACGAAGGTATGGACTCAGCAACAGTGAGTTTAATCGTGTCTGATGATGGCGATAAAATAACTGGCGATGCCTATCCGAACGTCATCTTTGGCAGCAATGGTAACGATGCATTGGATGGTGGAGAGGGTAATGACATCCTCATTGGCGGGGGCGGCCAAGATTCCTTGACCGGAGGAGCAGGTGCTGATGAATTCCGCTTCCTGACCACCACAGACAGCACCGAGAGTGAGCGAGATATTATTTTAGACTTTGACCCCAATACTGAGAAGGATACTATCACTTTCCAAAATGCTCCTCCCACTGGTGTATTGGTGACGAGGCTCAATTCCTTGTTTAATCTGACGATCCTGGATACGCCTTTCAACCTGTACATCCTGACTGACCCAACAATAATCGACGAAGACGAGATCATGAGGGCGATCAAATTAGGTTGATAATTAGATTGGCTGCTCGATCTGCGATCGGCTCATAGTTGATTCAGCCTTAGGTAAAACCGGTTTCTGTGTAGCAGCAGAAACCGGGTCTACAATCTCAATCAGCGTCCCCACTCGCTGGGGACGGAGAATTAATGGAAACGTCATCAATTATGGATTCCAGTGATTAACAACATAAACATTGGGGGGAGGGAGTTGGCGCTCAAGTTAAATGTTCCCTCGCCGCCCGAACCCGTTCCCAGGCAGGAGCCAGAGAATTCGGTAATTAGACTGACTGCTCGATCGTAGATCGGCTCATAGTTGATTCAGCCTTAGGTAAAACCGGTTTCTGCCGCTACACAGAAACCGGTTTGTTTATATGTTAGAAGCATCATCAATGCACCCGGCTATCGGGATTCGTATTATAAATAATTCCAGATAACCGATTTTTCGGGAACCGTTCGCCGATTACTAATCACTGACACTCACTAGCGATGGCTCGCACCCCGACTTTATCATTCGATCGCGGCACGTTAATCCTGCATCCACCACCCAGGGGGAAAGCCTGGATAGATTATGCTACCTGGGATGACAGGATCGAGAAGTTCCGCATTTTGGGCCTTCACTACCGCCCGCTGGTGGAAGCCTTGCAGGCGGAAGGGGCGAATTTTATCGATGAGGCCAGGGATTTTCATCCAGTGGAACTGGTACGGCCCGCAGACGGTCCGAGAAATCGGGCTGTGGGAATGGAACCTTACCCCCATCAGCAAGAAGCACTGGCAGCTTGGAAGCAGGCCAAGCGTCAAGGGGTGGTGGTTTTACCCACGGCGGCGGGGAAGACTTATCTGGCCCAACTGGCCATGCAAGCGACTCCCCGCACTACCCTGATTGTCGTGCCTACCCTAGATTTGATGCATCAATGGTATGCTAACCTGAAGGCGGCTTTTCCAGATGCTGAAGTCGGGTTACTGGGCGGCGGTTCCCGAGACAGAACCCCCATTTTAGTGGCTACTTACGATAGTGCGGCTATTCATGCCGAGGCCCTGGGAGCTAAGTATGCTCTGTTGATCTGCGATGAATGTCATCACTTGCCTACGGAGTTTAGTCGCGCGATCGCTGAATATGCTATTGCTCCCTATCGCCTGGGGTTGACTGCTACTCCCGATCGATCGGATGGACGCGATCTGGATCTGACAAGTCTGCTGGGAAAAATAGTATATCATAAAACTGTTGAAGACTTGGCTGGCATAGCCCTCGCCTCACATCAGGTGGTGCAGATCAAGGTGAAGTTGTCCAAACAAGAGCGAGATCGTTATAATAGGGTGATCGCCCTACGCAACGACTTTCTCCAACAAGCGAACATTTTCCTAGGTAGCATCAAAGGTTGGCAGATGTTCGTGCAAGCCAGTTGTCGTTCTGTAAAGGGACGTAGAGCCATGTTAGCGCATCGGGAAGCCAAGGAAATTGCCCTGGGTACTGATGCAAAAATGCTGTTGCTCACGGACTTACTCGCCCAGCATTTTACAGAACGTATCCTAATTTTTACTGCTGATAACGCCGCTGTTTATCGCATTTCTCAGGAATTCCTCATTCCCGCCATTACCCATCACACTCCTGTCAAAGAACGCCACGAAATCTTAACTCGCTTTCGCCAGGGAGAATACAAAACCCTGGTAGCTTCCCATGTTTTGAATGAAGGTGTTGATGTTCCCGACGCCAGGATCGCCATTATTTTATCGGGTACGGGATCCCAGCGAGAATATATTCAGCGTTTGGGAAGGGTTTTGCGCAAAGGTTCGTTCGACAATAAACAGGCGATTTTATATGAAGTTGTGGCCGAAAACACGGCGGAAGAACGCACCTCCCAGCGCCGGCACAAGTGACTGCTCGCCGCAATAGAGACAGTTGACAGAGAATGAATAGCGAGCCACGATCGGTCTGCGGACGGCCCGAAAAATCGTCCGCAGACCGTAGGGCTCTTCATCTGCTCACACCAAGGGTCATGAATAAGTTGCACAGTGGTTTTACTGTATTTCTCAGTTTGCTCGTAGAGGCCATACCCTTCCTGCTGCTAGGGGTGTTGCTTTCAGGCTTACTGCTATTTTTTGTCGATCAGCGCAAACTGGCCGCATTCATCCCCAAAAACCCCCTACTGGGTGCCTTAGCAGGAAGTTTGATTGGTTTTTTGTTCCCCGTCTGCGAGTGCGGCAATGTGCCTGTAGCTCGTCGCCTGCTGATGCAGGGGTTGCCTTCGTCGGTGGCAGTGGGTTTTTTGCTGGCGGCCCCGACCATTAATCCGATCGTGATTTGGTCCACCTGGACGGCGTTCCGGGACCAGCCCGAAATTGTTGTTCTGCGAGTCCTGTTTTCTCTGGCGATCGCGACTATTGTGGCCTGGGTCTTCAGTTTTCAAGCTGACTTGCGACCTTTACTGCAACCGAGTATGGTGCGTTCTATGCCCGAACGCTACAGTGCGGTGTCTGCCCCGTCGCCCTTGTTGCAGTCCGGTACATTTATCCTCGATCGACCCGGTAAACCTCTGGGCGTCAATGAGTTACAAATGTCTACTGGGGTGAAGAGCAAACCTTTATCAGAACGCTTGCGTTTGTTCCTGGACAATACTATACAGGAAACCCGGGAGTTGGGAGGCATGTTGGCGATCGGAAGTGCGATCGCCGCCTGCCTTCAAGTCGCCGTGCCCCGGGAGGTCATACTCTCGATCAGCAATAGTCCCGTCACCTCGATTCTGGCTATGATGATCTTAGCAGCCCTGGTATCCATTTGCTCTACTGTAGATGCCTTTTTTGCCCTATCTTTCGCCTCCGCCTTTACCAGTGGTTCTCTGCTCGCTTTCCTCGTCTTTGGCCCGATGATTGACCTGAAAGGCATTGGTCTGATGTTGTCAATCTTCAAGCAAAGAGCTATATTTTACTTATTTGCCTTGGCGGCGCAGTTAACCTTTGTGTTCGCCTTGATTTATCAAATGCTATATTAGCACAGGAGGGATTATGGTCAAAAGGTCAAAATACCTGAGGTCGTGGCTAGATATTTTCAGTATCGCAGCATGGGGTGTTTTGCTGCTGAAATTATGGCTGACTAACAAGTTAAATCTGCTGATTCACCCAGCTTATCATTGGCTGACGATCGTGGCGGGATTGGGTCTGCTGCTAGTAAGTGGGTTGCAGGGCAGGGAACTGCTGCGCAAACGGCGTTATCGGTTCGCAAACTCTCAACATTTGAGCGCATTTCCTCCGGGCTGGAGTAGCACAATATTATTAGTAACGGCCATTGCCGGTTTCTCGATCGATCCGACAGTGTTTTCCAGTCAAACTGCCCTACAGCGAGGCGTAAACGATTTCTTGCCCGTGACAAATTCTCAACCTCAAGCATTTATAAATGCGACTCCACCAGAAGGGCGATCGCTGATCGATTGGGTCCGGACTCTCAATGTCTATCCCGAACCTGACGCCTATGCTGGCCAAAAGGTGAAAGTGAATGGTTTTTTCATCCATCTTCCGACCTTGCCAGCAGAATATCGGTTGATTTCTCGCTTTGTGATTACTTGCTGTGCTGCGGATGCTTACCCAGTAGGATTACCTGTTAAGCTGAATTCCGATTTTTTGGGCCGTCCGCGGACTGATCGCAATGATTACCCTCCAGATACCTGGTGGGAAATAGAAGGTAAAATGATTGCTGAAACTTTAGATGGGAAACGCCAACTGGCGATCGCCGCTGACTCCCTGAAACAAATTTCCGAACCAGAAAATCCTTATAATTATTAGGAAGGATGGAAAAGGGAAAATGGACATATTGGAAATTGACAACTTTCAATTTTAAATTCGCAAGAAAAAATTTAGTAATGCTCGATCAAAAATCACTTCAACCGCTAGACAGAGTGGCGATCGCCCTAATGACAACTATGAGTATTGTAATAGTAATTATGTTAATGAATGGGGTGTATACAGCACCGCGAGTGCGGAATTTCAGCTGGCAGGATAAAACAGTGAGTGCTGAGGATACTGCTTTTATATTGACATTCAATCGGCCTATGGATCGTGAAAGCGTAGAGAATAACATGAAAATCGAGCCGCCGCTGCCGGGAAAAATTAGTTGGGCGGGACGGAAAATGGCTTATACTTTAATTAATCCGGTTCCCTATGGTACAAGTTTTAATTTGCATCTGTTGGGGGCTAAAGATAGGCTGATTGGCCAGGAAAAAACTGTAGCAAACCAGCCCTTTATGGGAAAATTTAAGAGCCGAGATCGGGCTTTTGCCTACATCGGGGTTGATGGGGAAGAAGCAGGACGGTTGGTATTATATAATCTGACTAAGCAGTCAAAAGAAATTCTGACTCCAGAAAAGCTGGTAGTGATGGATTTTCAGCCCTACCCAAGTCGAGATCGGATCCTGTTTGCAGCCAGCGATCGCCTCTTAGCAGACCAAGGGTTCCTGGAACAAAAATTATATACCGCGACCACAGGTATAACTCCAGCATTGAGTCGGCAGAAAGATAAACAAAGGCAGGCAGAAGCTGGGATAATCGAAACAGTATTAGATAATCAGGATTACCGCAACCTCAAGTTTGACCTGTCTCCAGACGGACAGACAATTGTGGTGCAACGCATTAACCGGCGAGATTCAGGAGATATGAGTTTGTGGGTAGTTCGTCCAGGGACAAAACCCCAACCTCTCAACAGCAAATCCGGAGGAGAGTTTACCATCACTCCCGATAGTCGGGCGATCGCCATGACCCAAGGACAAGGTATCGCTATTCTGCCACTTGACCCTGACTTGGAAGTCGTGTCCAGAGACGCCCACCCTGTCGCTCGCCTCCCCGGCAGCGACAGGGGTGGGCGCTCACGGTCCGCGGACGGCCCGAAAAATCGGACACGAGAGGTACAACCGATCGATTTTCTACCCAAATTTGGCATGGTACTGGACTTCGCCCCAGATGGCTCTGCAGCAATGGTAAAATTTAATCCCGATTACACCAGATCGCTCTTTTTACTGAGTAACTCCGAGCCGAAAAAACTCTTAGATACTACAGGATCCATTACTAGCTGCCAGTTTGACCCGAGTAAAACCACCCTCTATTGTCTGCTATCTCAACTGTTCCAGTCTGATGAAATCTACCAGGAGTTGCCTTATATCGCCGCCATTGACCTGAAAACTGGCAATCAGATACCCCTACTAGCACTACCGACCGATCGGCGAGATATGCAAATCTCTCTGTCGCCAGATGGTCTGGCATTGCTATTCGATCAAACTATTAGTAACCCTAATGCTGCTCAGGCCATCGGTCAGAATCAAGGTCCGAATAGCAGTAGTCTCTGGCTGCTACCTCTGGTAAACATCGTACCACAACAGGGCCAGCAACTGCAACCCCAAGAACTGCCATGGAGAGGTTTTCGCCCCCGCTGGCTGCCTTAAGAGGTTAATGGATAGGACAGGGCAGAGGCGGTTCGACTTCCCTCACCGCAAGGAGATTTAGCCGATTTTTCTGAGGTTTGTAGTGAGGACAGAAGTCCTCACTACAAACCTCAGTGGACGAGTAATGACTAAACTGGCTGGAACCTCAGAAACGTCCATTGCCCTCACATTTTTAGTGATGAATATGGTTAAGCTGAGGCATAAGATCTGTCTTTTTTTGTGTCAAATTTACCAAAATTCCACTTTTCGTATCCGAGTCATAATAATTTGTTATGTCAATTTATTGTGCGGACAAAAACAGCTTATATTTGAGTGAGTTTGATTTCTTGACTCCTTTCTATCCCATGTTTTTTTGAGTTTTTCAGCAAACCCTACCTAGGAAACTGGGGTTAAGGTCTTCTCAGATGCATTAGAACTCTACAAAGTCTTTTGGCAACGCTCTGAAAACTTGCCCAAATGGGATATCCCTATTGTCCCCTCCTGACTGGTATCTTATTTTCCCGCAATCCCCTAATTACTAAGAAAGAATTTTTCTCCACAGAGACTGGTATTGGGCAACGGTAGCTGCTGGCAGAGGCAAGAGAAATTCACTTGCTTCCAAAATGGCGCGATCGGGCAGTAGAATAGGATTATCTTGTAAAGCTTGAGGCAAATCAGCAGGGTTGAGCTCAGAGAGCAAGGGGGATGATGCCTTAGCCAGCAAGGAAAATTGACCAGCTTTATCTTTTTGCAAACAAAAATCAATCCATTGGTTTGCTAGAGTGTTGTCATCGTTGGTAACAGAGGCAGGTCGTACCCACAAATCTGCCCAGAGAGCAGTGCCAGACTGGGGCACCACGCTAGCAAGAAGCTTGTAGCGCTCCATCGCAGGTCCGACATCCGTTGACCACCCAACTGCCACCCAGGTATCCCCTTCGATCAAGGGTTGCAGGTAAGCATCATCGCTGTAAAACCTAGTCTGTTGGTGCAGTTTATGCAATTCCTCTGCCAAAGCAGGAATATCGTACAGATTCTCACTATTATAAGAGTGGCCCAGCTTTTTCAAGGTTAAGCCGATCGCTTCTCTAGGCTGGTCGAGAAGAGAGATGCGACCCTTCAATTCCTCGCGCCAGAGGTCACTCCAATCAGTAGGTTCCCATCCCAAAGACTTAAACTTGTCTCGGCGGTAGACAATCACAGTACTACCCCAGCGATAGGGAACACTCCAAACCTTTCCATCCGGGTCTGCTTCACCTCGGTCATTCCGCTTGACCAATGCTTGCCAGATTTCTGGCAACTCCTGCCACCTATGCAGTTGTTCTGGGTTCAGGGGTTGAATTAGATTCTTGTCAATAGCTGATTGTAGCCAGTAATCTCCCAAAGTGACCAAGTCAGGAGTGGGTTCAGGTTTAGAGTTCCAGAAACGAAGTCGTGTCAGTAAACCAGGCTTTTTGGGCGCTTCAGCACCAGAAAGCTGCAACAGCAATTTAAACAACTCCTCAAGCTGAGCTACAGGAGTAAAATCCATGACTGCCGGTTGTTTTAGTTCCTTGCGAAATTGACCTAACATCTGGGCGGGAATCGAGTTTTTCAACAGTTTGACTCTCAGACGGTCCTGCTGTCGGGCCCTGCATCCGGCTACTGTTGCCAATAGTGAGGCTCCCGCCATCAGACCCAGAGCATCTGTACAAGTACTTAGGATAAAACTCCGACGATTCATACTCACATTCAATACTTTTACTTTTCACTTTTACCTTAGCTTGCCAGTTGCCGGTGTTATCCCCATTTTGCCATTCAGAAACCGGGTTTCTCAGCACCGGGCATCTGCCACAAGTCTGAGATCGCCACTGAGCACCGGTGAATATCCACGCATATCGACCCATCTGTAGCAACCATTTTCATAAATGTAAGTATTTATTGCTGAATTATTACTAAAAGTTAAATAATTCAAAAAGTTATCAAGTTTATTATCAAAAATTTTTTAGGATAATAAACACTCATCAGCAGAACTACTGGAGAACACCATGGAACGAGTTAGACAGCAAATTGCCGCTTTGACGATCAAAGTCGATCTTATGTCTCAAAGTCTCGAGCAGTTAAAGTATAAAATTGCCCATCTGGTGTCCGAGCAGAGTTTAAATACCGTTAAACCAGACAGACCCTGTCCAAGTGTAATTCGATACAAGTATCAAGACAGTAGCCTAGGTCATGCAATGATGGATCACAAGGATGTGCTTGTGGATGATAATTATCCAAAAAATAACTATATCAGCGTCGATATAGAGGTATCACCCGAAATCCAGATCCAAAGACTGACAGCTCAACTTACTGCTGCTTACAATCGAATTGCAGCGTTAGAAGAACAACTCCTATCTCAGAGAACCCACGTTCAGTAGGTAACAGGTCAGCAGCGGGTGCGCAATATACCTACGCAACAAATTAAACCTGATTTTTCGGGCCGTCCGCGGACCGTAGGTTCGCGAGCGATCGCCGGGTTGGCGGTCGCAGCAAGGAGGAGGCAGGGTAAGCAATCAACCGTTTCCGATTTTTCGGGCCGTCCGCGGACCGTGAGTGCCCACTGGGCATCTCTGGAAACGGCCCGCTGAATAATCATCCAATGGCAGGGGTAATTTATTCAATGGCAGAAAAAAATCATTCAATGACACAGATTAGTCATCCAATGGCAATAAAAAATTATCGAATGGCAGATTAAAAAACATTCATAGGAGTTTGGGCGTTGCACAACTACGGGATGATAAGGGTTGAAAATTGAAAATTGTGAATGGTCAATTGAAATAGTCATAAATG